>JBGSVR010000682.1:0-13993 GCA_041752855.1 Thermosynechococcaceae cyanobacterium | reverse complement strand
TTTTAGGCGTGGTGATAAGGTAATTATGGATGCCAGTGGCGTGGGCATAGGTTTTGGTAGATAGCAGCATATCAGAGCAGTTTAACGCCTGATCGTCTTTCTCAATGACTGCTTAACTATTTTCGCCACCCTGCACTAGGGCAACGCTTTACTGACTTTGTTCTGGATACCCATCATGTCTGTTTTCATGAAACTACGTCCCTATTTGCTGCTTGGATTACTCCTAAGTTTTTTGTTTGGGAACCTGACGCTGTGGAGCGGCAACAGCATTAGCGCAGAGCTGGGTGATCGGGCAGTAGCTGCACCTCAAGCGATAGCTGCGCACCAAGAGTCCGCCGCATCCGCACCCACCGCCAAGCTTTCAATGACGGATGGGGTCAAGAAAACAGTCTTGAGCAATGGCCTAACGGTACTCACAAAAGAAGTACATACGGCTCCTGTGGTGAGTGTCCAGGTCTGGTACCGCGTGGGTTCGCGCAACGAAGTGCCAGGGATCAACGGCATTTCTCACCAGTTAGAGCATCTGCTGTTTAAGGGCACCCAGGCACGCCCCATTCAGTTTGGTCGGTTATTTAGCGCCTTGGGCAGCGAATCGAATGCCTTTACCAGCTACGACGAGACGGCCTACTACGGCACCGTAGAGCGCAGCAAGCTGGGGGCATTAATGACCCTAGAAGCCGACCGAATGCAGAACACCGTCATTGGCGCTGAGCAGCTTAAGAGCGAAAAGCGCGTGGTGATTTCAGAACTGCAAGGCTACGAAAACAGCCCTAGCTTCCGTTTGGGTCGAGTCGTCATGAAGGCTGCGTTCCCGAACAGTCCTTACGGGGCGTCGGTGGGCGGCAGCAAGACAGATGTTGAAAAATTTACCCTTGAGCAAGTTAAAGACCACTACAAAACCTATTATCGTCCTGAAAATGCCACCCTTGTTGTGGCGGGTGATTTTAAGACTGCCGATGCGCTCAAGCTTGCCACCCAGACCTTTGGCAAAGTTCCTAGAGGGGCTAAGCCGCTAGCTTTGGCAAGTATCACTCCTGCTGTGAAGGCATCTCAGCCTAAGCCAAAGGAGCCGATTGTGCTCAAGCAGCCTGGAAGTAACGCACTCTTAAATGCAGTCTATCCACTGCCAAACGTAAATCATCCTGATGTTCCGGCGATCGATTTGATGGATGCGGTTTTAACGGGCGGTCGTAGTTCTAGACTCTATCAAAATCTCGTTGAAACGGGCTTGTCTAGCTCGGTTGGAGCCTATGCTGCCCAGATGATTGATTTAGGCTGGTACAACATTTCAGCCATCGCTGCCGCTGGGCAACCCCTTTCGCGGGTCGAAACGGCGCTTCAGCAGTCTTTGGCTAATATCCGTCAAAAGCCTGTCACCGCCGAGGAACTGGAGCGGGCTAAATCGCAGTTTAGGGCAAGCCTCATTTTAGGCAATCAGGATATTTCGAGCCAGGCCACTCAGCTCGGCTATAACCAAACCGTTGCAGGCGACTACCGCTACATCGATCGCTATCTTGCCGCAATGGAGCGCGTCACCCCAGCAGACATTCTGCGCGTGGCTCAGACCTACCTCAAACCAGAGCAGCAGACCCTTGGCTTTTTTGAACCCACCCTCGCAGATGGCAAGGCGGGAACTTCTAGCCCAGGCAGCAGCGGCGGGCGCACATCAGAAAACTTTAGCGCAGGGCCACCGGTAGACCCTGCCGAGGTCGCTAAGTATCTACCCCCTGCCCAAGACTTAACCACTGCTGCCAATATTGTGCCGCAGGATTTGAAGTTATCAAATGGACTACGGGTCTTGCTACTGCCCGATCACAGTGCCCCGACGGTAAACCTCAGCGGCAATATTAGGGCTGGCACCATTTTTGACACGCCTGCAAAAGCAGGGGTGGCTGGCTTAACGGCCAGTAATTTAATGAATGGCACCGAGGCTAAGAGCGCCCTAGCTTTAGCAAAGCGCCTCGAAGATCGGGGAGCTAGTTTGGGCTTTGGGGCAAGTCGAGAGGGCGTGGGCATTGGGGGCAGTGCGCTGGTGCAAGATCTGCCCATTTTGGTGGAAACCTTAGCAGATGTGCTGCTGCGCCCAACCTTTCCTGAGAAGCAGCTTGAGCTGAGCCGTCAACGGTCTTTAGTGGGGCTAAAGGCTGCTCTAGACGATCCGGGGCAGTTAGGGCGGCGGGCGTTTCAGCAGGCGATTTATCCTGAAAATCATCCGTTCCATACGTTTCCCACCGCAAATAGCCTCAAGAATATTACCCGTGAAGACTTGGCACTTTTCCATCAGCGGTACTATCGACCAGACACAACGGTGCTTTCTTTAGTGGGCGATTTTGACCCAGCGCAGGTGAAGTCGCTGTTAGAGTCTGCTTTGGGGCAATGGCGCACGGCAGGTCAGCCTCCTGTGATGAATTTTCCTGCTGTAGCGCTGCCTAAGACGGCAACCTATTTGAGTAAGCTGCTGCCGGGTAAAGCAGAATCCGTCACCTATTTGGGCTACATCGGCCTTTCTCGTAAAGACCCCCGCTATTATGCGGCTCTGGTGCTGAATCAGGTTTTGGGTGGGGATACGCTCTCGAGTCGGCTCGGGACTGAAATCCGCGATCGCCAAGGTCTCACCTACGGTATCTATAGCGGCTTCTCTGCGGGTCAAAACGCAGGGCCATTTTTGATTTCGATGCAGACTGCGCCTAAAGATGCTCAAAAGGCGATTGATAGCACGATTGGTCTACTTAAACAGCTTCGGGAGCAGGGCATTACTGCCACGGAGCTAGAGAATGCAAAGCGATCAATTAAAAATAGCTATCCGGTCGGTCTGGCAAACCCTAGCAGCGTTGCTGATGCCATTTTGAGCGACACGGTTGTAGGGCTAGGGCTAGAAGAGTTGAGTCAGTTCCCAAATAAGGTTGGGGCGGTGACGGCAGCGCAAGTGCAGCAGGTCATTCAAGACTTTATCCAGCCCGATAAACTGGTAATTGTAACGGCGGGGCCAGGAACCGAAACGATTAAAAAAGGGGGATAAACCCATCCCCCCTTTGGTCGCTTTCGCCTAGTCCAGAGGGGGGATGGAGCGGTTTATTCAACGATTTATTCTTTGGAATTCCCCTATTTCGCGGAACGAGTGACACTTTCAAGCAAAATATAGGTTTTCCCCTTATATTTCACCGTTGGCGCTTTGCTCAGATCCTGTTTGGCTTTAATTGCGCTAGCGACCGTCTTGCTTGCAGGCTCTGTCTTTGTGGGGGCAGTAGCCGTAGGCATTGCAACCATATTGGGCGCTACTACAGGCAGTTTTGCGCTGTAGGACTCTAACTCTGGCGATGGCGGCGTATTTTGGTCTATACCCGTTGGGCCATTGGCGGCTAACTGCATGTTGCCTGTTACGTCATTGCCCTCAGCGGTCAGGGCATTTTTGAATGTGGCGTTATAAACTGCAAACCGACCATTATTGCGAAACGTATTGCGACCTGGCGTTGCAGCATTACCCAAGTCTGGCTTTGCATCAGAAATAGCAACCAAGCCGTCTCGCTTATTGCCTTCTACTACATTGCCACGCAGTTGGGGCACTGCCGAGTGGCTTACCACAATGCCGTCTACGTTATCTAATACGCGGTTGTTGACCAGTTGAGGCGAGGCTTTTTCGCTTACCGCAATGCCAAATCCCGTTTTTTGGAATGTATTATTGCGTACCATGCCCGTAGACATCCCTGTCAAAGCAATGCCGTTAGCGCTATTTTCAATAAATAAACTGTTTTCAACGGTAGCGCTGGCCTTACCCGCTACAAAAACGCCTTCTCTCGCACTTTTGCTGAAAGTACAGCCTCGAACTGCCACATTCGCCGTCTCAATCCAAATGCCTGTGCCGCGCGAATTAGGGTTGGTAACAGAAACACCCACAATTTGACTCTCGGCCTTTGCCCAAACGGCTACATTTTGAGAACCCCACCAAGAACTAGAGGAAAAACCGCCGCCCGTAATAATAGTGCTGCTCCCCTGATTAAACTCGTTACCTTGAAGCGTGACGCCTTGAGGAATTACCAACGGGAAAACCTCTCCGGTTTCTGGAGTGTAGCTCCCAGGCGCAATCTGAATAATCATGCCAGGCTGCGCTTGCCCCAGTGCAAAGGAAATGGTTTTAAACGGCGCTGACTCATCGCGTCCAGCACTCACGTCGTTTTTGCCAAGGCTAGCGTTAACAAATAGCTGCGCTTTTGCCGCAGGGAGATTTGCCGCAATGGCATTTACGCCGCTGTTACTGCTGTTCAAAGATTGGGCATAAACAGGGATTAAGCTAGCGCCTGCAAAAAGTGCGGCAATAGTGCCCAAGGAAACAATAGCTTGAGGGATAACAAAACCCAGCCAATGATGAGGAGGTTGACGATACATAATTTTGCTCGATTCAGAATAGTGGTGATGGATGGAGTGAGGATTAATGGAGACTAAAATGCTGAAAAACTTTTTATTAGAGGGCTACATAGACAAATCTGCGTCGAGAGAGATGGCTAAGGGCAGATTTATGACGTAAAACGTAACTCTGGCTATATTTTTAAGGTGCCCTAGGTCAAAGACTGATATTACTCTCGCAGCAAAATATTTTGCGATGCGGTATTCCGCGTTGTGGTGGGTGTTTATTCCTTTGGTAATCCTTTACAATTCTGATAACGATTATCGTTACATCAGTTATGGAGGAACCCTGCCATGGTTCAAACTGCGATCGCCAATCCCGTCCCCGTTACTGTGCTTACAGGCTATCTAGGGGCAGGTAAAACCACTCTGCTCAACCGAATTCTGACCCATGAGCATGGCAAAAAAGTAGCCGTTATTGTGAATGAGTTTGGCGAAGTGGGCATCGACAACCAGCTCATCATCAACGCCGACGAAGAAATCTTTGAAATGAACAACGGCTGCATCTGCTGCACCGTGCGCGGCGACCTCATTCGCATCATCGGTAACCTCATGCGGCGACGCGATAAGTTTGACCATCTGGTCATTGAAACCACAGGGCTAGCTGACCCTGCTCCCGTTATCCAGACCTTTTTTATGGATGAAGAGGTGCAGTCGCAAAGTTTTTTAGATGCTGTGGTGACAGTAGTAGATGCCAAACACATCTGGCAGCATTGGGACGCAGATGAAGCCCAAGAGCAGATTGCCTTTGCCGATGTCATTTTGCTTAACAAGATTGATCTCGTAGAGCCGGACGTCGTAGATGAACTAGAGCGACGCATCCGCAGCATGAATGCGATGACCAAAATCTATCGCACCCGCAATGCCGAAATTGCAATGGATGACCTGCTGGGTGTCAAAGCCTTTGACCTCAATCGCGCCCTCGAAATTGACCCTGAGTTTTTGGGCGAAGATGCCCATCAGCACGATGAGACGGTTGGTTCTGTTGCCATTGTTGAACTCGGCACCGTTGATGGACAGCGTCTCAACCACTGGATTGGCGGTTTGCTCCAAACCAAGGGACCCGACATCTTTCGGATGAAAGGCATCTTAAACATAGATGGTGAAGATAATCGCTATGTGTTTCAGGGGGTACACATGCTGTTTGACGGCACACGCGATCGCCCCTGGCACAAAAACGAAATCCGCAAAAATGAGCTGGTCTTTATTGGTCGCAATCTCAACGAAACTGAGCTTAAAGAGGCATTCCGCAAGTGTTTGGTCTAAAGTCTTCAGGCCGCCAACCCTGGAAAACACATTGGCGACACCAGCTCTCTGAATATGTGACGCAAATTTGCTGGTCGCCGGATGGCGAATCTCTCGCAGCCTGCTCGGCAGCAGGTGAAATTGTGATTCAAACCCTTAGAGGCAATGTAGTTGAGTCATTAGAGTCTTCTGCTGCGCCCATCAACCAACTCGCGTTCTCTGCGGACGGTCAGTTTTTAGCGGCTGGAGATCAGGCAGGACAGGTACGGATTTGGAGCCGTCAAGGGCAATCTTGGGTTCCACTCATGACCCATAATCGCAGTGGCTGCTGGATTGAGCATTTATGCTGGCACCCCACGGAGCCGATGATCGCGTTTAATGTAGGTCATACAGCGGAAGTCTTGAATGTTGCAACTCAAGCCTTAGTTGCTAAACTTGATTTTGAAAATTCGTCGGTCTTCTGTCTCAACTGGCACCCTAGCAATGGTCAGTTGATAGTGGGTGGCTACCAAAACGTTAAGGTCTGGAATCGCCATAACTGGCAAGAAGATCCGCTGATTGTGGAACTAGGTTCTGTGAGCCTTGCGATCGCCTGGTCGCCTACAGGCCAGTACCTTGCCTCCGGCAATATGGATCGCACCATTACGGTTTTAGAATGGATTGGCGAACAGCCCAAGCCAGAGCCTTGGGTGATGCGTGGGTTTCCAGGTAAAGTCCGTCATCTGGTCTGGGCTTCTCAATTAACGGCAGATGCAAACCCTCTGTTTGCCTCTACCAGCGTAGAAGGCATTGTGATTTGGGAGCAAGATCGCGACCCGTTTATTGGATGGGAAAGTCGTTTACTAGAGGGGCACAGCGAAGTAGTGGAGGCGATCGCCTTTCAGCCCCAGACCCAACATCTTGCATCAGCAGGTGCAGATGGGTTCGTCAATATTTGGCACAATGCTAACCGCCTCACCCAATCATTGACGGGTGCTAGCCAAGGGTTCTCCTGCCTCGGCTGGCACCCCCAAGGTAAATTTTTAGCGGCAGGTGGTAGCCAAGGGGAACTATTGCTTTGGTCTCAATCTCAAGCAGGAAAAGGCTTTAGCAACGCTTAGAGTCGCGTTAATCAGACTCATCCAAATGCTCCGATGCATCGCGATAAAGGTTGAGTATGTGGCTATCTTTGAGGCTATAGAAAACATTTCGTCCCTGCTTGCTGTAGCGGACTAAGCGCATGGTTCGCAAAATTCGCAGTTGATGAGAGACGGCGGATTCCGTCATCTCTACGGCATCTGCCAAGTCCCGCACCCGCATCTCTTGGGCAGCCAAAGCAGACAAAATTCGCCAGCGATTTGGGTCGCCCAGCACACCAAAAAACTCCGCCATCCGCTGCGCCTTATCAACACTTAAGATCTGCTGCCTAAGGTCTTCGCTGGCTAGCACTTCTGTTAATCCAGACAAGCCTTCATCAGTCAATGCTGTTGCTCTAGAGACGTGATGGTGACTGGACATAAAACCTGCCAAGAAAAATTTCTGATTTTCTAAAGCATGAATAATTGTTCAAGCGTTAGGGTAGTATAGAAAGATGAACAAGTGTTCATGCTTCTTACTATACTGACCCAGGAGTACATTATGACGACCGTTACTCAGATGAAGTGTGCTTGCGAATCGTGTTTGTGCATTGTAGACCTCAGCGCAGCCCTCCAAAAAGATGGCAAGCCTTACTGTAGTGAAGCCTGCGCAAACGGACACGCTGGAGGTGCTGGTTGTGGTCATACGGGCTGTGGCTGTCATAGCTAGAAATGGCTGGACATACTCAGTAGAGATTAAGAGCTGCCACGATTTTCTTGGGCAGCTTTTGTTTACTGGCGCGATAGCTTTGAGATGTTCAGGTGGATCGAGTCGCCAATAAGTCTTGCGATCCACTTTCAAGCATGAAGCATGGACAATCTCGATTAAAAGAAATCATCGGTACGATCTCCCAGCATTAAATATTGCTGCCAATCTCCTCCCCCCTTCATCTTGATAATGATTATCATTTTTGTGGTAGTGTGTCTCAGGAGAAAGTGTGTTTCTCAAGAAACGGTACGATCGCCATTCTCTGATAGGTTTACGAGGTTAAAGAATGCAGCTCAAAATACAGCGCTTATGCTGGCAAAGCAAGAAAGCCCTGAAAATCGCTTGTGCAGTAGCCGCAGTTAGCTTAGGAATTTTGAGTGACTTAGAACCTGCTAGGTCTGAAGCGCCTAAGCAAATTTATCAACCCAGCTTTTCTCGGCAGCGTGGAGCAAATCTAGAAAGTGCTGGCACACAAAGGTTTTGTTCGAGAGATCTCCAGTCTGCGATCGCCGCTATTGTAGAGCGTCCAACATTTAAGACTGCACAATGGGGCATTTTGATCGAGCCACTGTTTGAGGCGACTTCACTCTATCGTCACAATTCAGATACCTTTTTGATTCCGGCCTCCAATATTAAGCTATTCACGACGGCAGCCGCGTTGCGTACCTTTGGCGATCGCTCGGATGCTTTAGCCTCTCTGACGCAATGGCTAATGGTCATTAACCAGAACAGTGATAATGACTACGCAGATCGGCTTTTGAGCCATCTTGGAGGGCAAACGGCGGTTCAGCGCAGTCTTGCTCCCCTAGGCGTTAACCCTGACAGCTATCGGCAAATAGATGGGTCGGGGTTATCTCGGAGTAATGCAGCGCAACCTACTACATTTGTGAGGCTCCTGAAAGGAATGTATGCCTATGACAGGAGTGGGCTATTTTATCGGTCTTTGCCAGTGGCAGGGATCAATGGAACCTTGCGAAATCGCTTTCGTACAACCGTAGCGCAAGGCCGAGTTCATGCCAAAACAGGGACTTTATGGGGGGTTAAGGCGCTATCTGGCTATATAGAAAATGCAGACTATGGACAGCTTGTCTTTAGCATTGTGGTGAATCAACCCGGTCAATCTGCTGAGGTATTGAGTCAAGCGATTGATCAGATTGTGCTGCAATCTGTCCGAGTGAATCACTGCGATTGAGGACAAACGTAAGCATCCGTGAGAAACAGTGCCGGAATGATCTGATTGTACTGGGGACACTGGATTTCTGAGCCAAAAAGTGGATAGCCTTAGAGAATGGAAATCACGCGAAGAGGCATCTCAAAATCATGGTTCAAGCCGCCGCGCAACTCGACCAAACGAATAATTCTCCCTGCTGTCCGCCTGCTGCCAAATGCTGTCCGGTGGGATGCCATGCTAAACAAGAAAAGCCTGCTTCAGGGCCTTCAAGCACTTGATTTGCCTCTAGTCCAGCTTGCGATAAGATGATCCAGCCATCTTCAGAGAGCGAGGCGAACAAAATACTCTTGGGCTGAAATGCCACATCCAGAACATTTCCACTATGAAGATCCAGTACCCAACTCTCCCATTCCTCTGGCATTGGCATCCACATTGTGACGAGTTCGCGGGTTGAGACTGCCAGAATAGGAGGAACCTTAGCGGCAGGTGGGAGATCTGACCAGGCTAACTGTCGTATTTTGCCAGGAAAGCCGCTCATGAAGATTGGCAGGTCATTTTCATCGGTTGGTTCATGCTGAAGGTGTCGTACTTTAGACCATTCCAGCACACCGACAGTATGGTCATGAATGGCACAAGCCAGATAGGAAGAATCCTGTGACCAAGTTATTTTGCTGGCAGGCGCGGCCAATTCCCACTGATAAAGCGGCGTATTCCAGTTGTGAACGCTCCAGATGTAGACATTACTCTTGACTGCGATCGCCAGGTGCTCTCCATCCGGTGCCCAGCGAATATCTTGAGGACTTGAAACCCCTGCCAGCATTGCTACAGTCTCGACCTGATCGGCATTCCAAATCTGTACTGCTTTGCCTCGATTGAACGCCAAATAGTTGCAGGTTGGATTCCAGTCTATACGGTCAATCCAGGTCGATCCGCATTCGAGCGTGTCTGCGATTTTAGGTGTATCCTCGTCCATTTGCCATAGCGAAATATTTCCATCCTGTCCTCCGGTTGCCAGCCATTTCCCATCGGAGGAAAAAGCCAAGGCATCGACAGATCGATCCGTTGGCTGACACAATGACACATCCAGAAAATCTTTCAGTAAGCGTACTTCTCCTGAACCAGTCCCGACGGCGAGTAGGTTGCCTCGGGGAGACCAAGCGATCTCGGTCACATAATCTGACAGCATTGTTTGAGCGCTCAATTCCAAGATGGTTTTTGAGGTCATGTTTATTGCCACTTAACACCCAGTAGGAATTAGAGTTTCAGAATTTTTGTGGGTCAGTCAGGGGATTGCACACCATCTACATCTAGCGACAGGGTAAAGGTGGAATTCTGGCTAAAATTCCCTTCTTGAGCAGATCAGGACGTTTCTGACGGGGGATTAGCCCATCTGAACTGGCATAATATTGTTCTGCCAATTGCAAAACCGCTGATGCACTTTGTAAGGGAGGTAAATCGCCAAACATTAAGGTCGTTTTGTAGGGAGCCGCGAGGGCGACAACGCAGGGTCGATTGCAGGCGCTCAGACAATCCACAACTTTGACTTTGTACTCAGACTGTAATGTCCACTGCTGGTGTAAATTCAATAAACTTTGCAGTAAGTGATAGCCACCACGCTGTTCCTTATAGTCTCGTTGCGTTGATGAGAATGCACAGGACTTACATACAAACAATACGTGCTGAGTCATAATCGTCTACTTCGAGTGAAAAACTTGATCATCCCTTCAAGATCGATGCCAGCGCGTTTGTCCATCTGGTTGATCGATCAGTGTGATGCCGACTGCTTGCAACTCATGCCGAAGGCGATCGCCTTCTCCATAGCGTTTTTCTTGACGAGCCTGCTGCCGCTGCTGCACCAGTGATTCAATCCAGTTCACATCAACCTCTAGGGCAGGTAAAGCTTCTGCTGAAGTCTCTAGACCCAGCACCTTTGCAAGCTGGATGAGCGTTTGCGAACGACTTGTCGTCGCGCTTGCGCTTCGCGCCTGTAGCTGCTGATCCGAAAGCTCCGATGAACCCTGATAGCAGCAAACGTTAAATTCTCGTTTGAGAGATTTAGCTAACTCAAACAGCACCGCTAAACTAGCCGCCGTATTGAAATCATCATCCATCGCAGCCTGGAAACGGTTGACCAATCCCGAATCTAATTCACTTGAAGGTGACATCTGAGGAGATAAATTTAGCTGCTGCCAATTCAGCGTCAGCGCGTCTTTGAGGGTTTGCCAGCCGTTTTCTGCGGCAGTGATGGCAGCTTTTGTAAAATCCAGCGGCTTACGATAGTGGGCTTGCAGCACAAAGAGCCGGATCACCATCGGATCAATTGGCTGTGGATACTCTGTCCATTTGCCATCCAGTAAATCTCGAATCGTGGTGAAGTTGCCTAGAGATTTGGACATTTTCTCGCTATTTACCGTCACCATGCCGTTATGTAGCCAATAACGGGCTAACGGCTTACCCGTCAATACTTCCGACTGAGCCACTTCATTTTCATGGTGAGGAAACACCAGATCGCCGCCCCCGCCATGAATATCAATTGTTTCGCCCAACCGCGCCCGAATCATCGCCGAACATTCAATATGCCATCCCGGTCGTCCTTTGCCCCAAGGGGAATCCCAAGCAGGTTCATCAGGTTTCGCAGATTTCCACAGGGCAAAGTCAAAGGGGTCGTGCTTATGGAAGTCTAGATCGGTCGGATCTACCCGCCCCCCTGCCCCTGCCTGCATTTGCTCTAGCCGTCGCCCAGAGAGTTTGCCGTATTCCGCAAACTGCCGCACGCTGTAGTACACATCCCCTTCCACCGCATAGGCGTAGCCTTTCTCTTCCAGCGCTTGAATCAGGCCATGAATGGACTCGATATGCTCCGTCACGCGGGGATACTCATCCGCATCCAGCACATTGAGGCGGCGGATATCTTCAAAATAGGCCGCAATGTAGCAATGGGCGATCGCCTCCATTGAACTCCCTTCTGTCTTGGCACGATTCAGAATCTTGTCATCAATATCGGTGAAGTTTTGCACATACCGTACCTGATAACCGCGCCACTGTAGGTAACGCCGCACCACATCCCAGCCAATATAAGAGCGAGCATGACCTAAATGGCAATGGTCATACACCGTCACGCCACAGCAGTACATGGAAACCTTGCCCACTTCAAGGGGCACAAACGGCTCTTTGCTGCGAGTTTGGGTGTTGTAAACGTTGAGGCTCATCGCGTTAGGCTTAACTGGAGAACTTTGCCAGGACATCTTGAACTATTCTAATCTAGTTTAGAATGATAATCATTCTAAACATGGCGTTCTTGCTCTATGGTTTCTGCCGCTGCTGAAGTTGCTTCACCGCAAGCCCTCCTTGAATCCAGCGATCCGCAAAGGCTGTTGCGAATCCGTCATACCTGCGCTCATGTGCTGGCAATGGCGGTGCAGAAGCTGTTTCCAGAGGCAAAAGTGACGATTGGCCCTAATACTGAGAATGGGTTTTACTACGACTTTGATCGCGCTGAAGCCTTCACCCCTGCTGATCTCAAGCAAATCGAAAAGCAGATGAAGAAACTGATTAAAGCCAATCTGCCCGTGATCCGTGAAGAAGTAGATCGTGCCCAGATTAAAGCCGAAATTTTGGCGATGAAGGAGCCGTACAAACTCGAAATTTTGGCAGGCATCCCTGAAGATGCGATTATCACCCGCTACTACATTGGCAACCCTGATAGTGGACGCACTCGTCATCCAGAAGCAGAGCCGTCGCTGATCGAGCCGTTGCCCATTGCGCCCCAGACATTCTGGTGGGACTTATGTGCAGGGCCGCACCTCAATTCGACCGGAGAAATTGCGGTGGATGCCTTTACCCTAGAAAGTGTGGCGGGGGCGTACTGGCGCGGCGAGGAGAAGAACGCCCAGCTCCAGCGTATCTACGGCACCGCCTGGGAAACCGCAGCGCAGCTAGAGGCATATCTGCATCAAAAAGAAGAAGCCAAACGACGAGATCATCGCAAACTGGGTCAAGACTTAGAGCTGTTTAGCATCGAAGAAGACGCGGGGGGTGGCCTAGTGTTTTGGCATCCCAAGGGTGCCAAGATGCGCTACATCATTGAAGAATACTGGCGCAAGACCCATCTTGAATCGGGCTATGAGCTACTCTATACGCCCCATATTGCCAACCTCGATCTCTGGAAAACCTCTGGGCACTACGATTTTTATCGTGAGAGTATGTTTGACCAGATGGAAATTGAGGCGCAGAAATACCAGATCAAGCCCATGAACTGCCCGTTTCATGTACTGACCTACAAGCACCGCCTGCATTCTTATCGAGAACTACCGATTCGGTGGGCTGAGTTGGGGACGGTCTATCGTTATGAGCGGTCAGGGACGCTTCATGGACTGATGCGAGTGCGCGGATTTACCCAAGACGATGCCCACATTTTTTGTTTGCCCGATCAAATTTCAGCAGAAATTCTGGGGGTGCTGAATCTCACGGAAAAAATTCTGACGACGTTTGGGTTTACTCGCTATGAGGTCAATCTTTCCACCCGACCTGAGAAATCGGTGGGGAGTGATGCGATTTGGGATAAGGCGACGATCGCACTCCGGCAGGCGCTAGATGCAAAGGGCTGGAATTACATCATAGATGAAGGGGGGGGTGCGTTCTATGGCCCCAAAATTGACCTAAAAATTGAGGATGCAATTGGGCGCAAGTGGCAATGCTCAACCATTCAGGTAGACTTCAACCTACCCGAACGGTTTGAGATGGAATATGTGGCAGATGACGGCAGTCGTCAGACCCCCATCATGATCCACCGCGCAATTTTTGGGTCGCTAGAGCGGTTTTTTGGCATTTTAATTGAGAATTATGCGGGAGATTTTCCGTTATGGTTGGCACCCATTCAGCTTCGCATTTTGCCTGTGAGCGACGAACTACGCGACTATGCCCAGCAAGTTGCCGAGCGGTTGCAGCAGTCTGGGTATCGGGTGGAGGTGGATCGATCTAGCGATCGCCTCGGCAAGCAAATTCGCAACGCTGAGCTGGCAAAGATTCCGGTGGTAGCAGTGGTAGGCAAAAAAGAAGTAGAGACTCAGACGCTGAGTGTGCGGACGCGGCAGGATGGCGAGATTGGGACGATGGCGATCGTTGATTTACAGGGGTTAATGCAGAAGGCAATGAATGTGAGCAGCGTTATTTAGACGGTATTTTGATTCATGATGCTGTACCGAGGCAGTTGGTCATAAGCTGCTGAAGATTGAGGGGATTTAGATTCCGCCCAATCCAAACAAGCTGGGTTTTGGGAGGAGTCTTCCAATTCCACTCGCTACTATCAATACTGATACGCTTGCCGCTGAGCTGAAAGAGATACCGCTCAGG
>JBGSVR010000681.1:0-7483 GCA_041752855.1 Thermosynechococcaceae cyanobacterium | reverse complement strand
TTTTAGGCGTGGTGATAAGGTAATTATGGATGCCAGTGGCGTGGGCATAGGTTTTGGTAGATAGCAGCATATCAGAGCAGTTTAACGCCTGATCGTCTTTCTCAATGACTGCTTAACTATTTTCGCCACCCTGCACTAGGTAACAATCAGGAGGCAATTCAGGACTATGATGAGGCGATTCGACTTGACCCACAATATACCAATGCTTACTTCAATCGTGGTTTATCTCACTATGTTTTAGAAAATCATGAAGCAGCGATTCAGGATTATGACGAAGCGATTCGACTTAACCCAAAAGACCCAGACACTTACTATAATCGCGGCCTAGCTCAATATAAAATGGGCGAGTATAAAGCAGCTATCAGTAACTATGATGAAGCGATTCAGATCAGGCCACAATATACGAATGCTTACTATAATCGTGGCCTTGCCAAGTACAAACTAGAGGATAATCAAGGGGCAATCAAGGACTTTGATGAGGCAATTCAGCTCAATCCAAATGATGCGGCAACCTACTACAATCGTGCAAATGCTCGATATAATTTAAAGGATAATCAGGGCGCAATCAGAGATTATGATGAAGCCATTCGACTCAATCCTAAAGATTCTGATGCCCATGTAGGACGCGGGAACGCTCGGGATGATTCAGGCGATCGCCAGGGTGCAATCAAAGATTATGACGAAGCGATTCGACTTAGTCCTGAAAATGCTGATGCCTATCAAAATCGTGGCATTACTCGGGCTGCATTAGGCGATAAGCAAGGGGCTATCCAAGATTATCAACAGTCTGCTGATTTATATCAGGCGCAAGGCCAAACGGAAAACCATCAGAAGATGATGGAGAAAATCCAGAAGTTAGGCGGCTAAATTAGCAGAATCCATTAATCCGTACCGCCCCATCCCCAGCGAGGGTTGCCCTGAACCACTGCGTGACGCAAAATAGCAGGGGTTAAACTGTTGGCGTCACTCAGCCCCGTCATATCCAAGATGAAATAGACTTTACCCTTCAGGAACTGCATTCGCAGATAGGACTGCTCTGAAGGCTGCCCGTCTACCTTAACAATGCCTGCGGCTGCCCGACAGTTTTGGAACGGTGCCTTTAGCGTCCCCACCCAGGTCACGCTGAAAGGGTCAACTTTGAAGAGAGAGACTTGCGTGGCGATCGCCCCCAAAGCCGCCATTCCATCCCAGGCAAAGCTGCCTTCTTGGTAGGGTCTAGCGGTCTGGTAAGCCAGCACTTTTTCAGGGCACCGCACCTGCTGCGCATCTATTAAGGGGCGAGGTTTTAGTTCAAAGGTTTCAGCAGCGGCAATAGAAGACCTCATGCTGCTGCTTAATCCCAGTAATCCAATCGCTAAACTGACGCTCCAGAACAAATGACGCATAATAGCAGCAGCGCTCCTCAACCCTAGGTTTCTTGCGCCGAGGTCAAAAGAAATGCTTAAGAACGACGGCTAAACATTTGTACCGCAAAAACGCGCCCACTGGACGGATCGATCGCCAGTCCGTAACCAAACCGTTCATAGTTGGGGTTCATGAGATTTCGGCGATGTCCGGCGCTTTGCATCCAGCGGCTCTGGAGATTCTCTAGGGTTCGAGCCTGAATGCGCCGACTTCTGCGATCTTGTGCCATTCCGATATTTTCAGCGGGGTATCCCTGTCTGCCCGCCGCCGCCAATCGATCTGAGGGGGATCTCCCTTCAGGAGAATAGTGGTCAAAATAGTTTCGTCTCAGCATATCTTCCGCATGGGACTGAGCCGCCTGAGAAAGCAAGGGGTCTACGGTCATGGGGACAAGACCCTCACCCGCACGATCGCGGTTTGCTAAATTTAGCGCAAACTGCTGCACATCTTGAGCAACAGCTCGCTGCGGCGCAAAGGCTAAAGGCTGCTGATCTTGAGGTGCAGCCCAAGCCGCGCCTGAAAGATGTCCAGAACCCGACAATGAAAAAATAGAAGCGAATGCAACGCTGCTCAACAATACAAGTCGTGACAAAGGCAAAAAGGGAACAATCCTCATGATCGTTAAAACGTTTAGGGTGATTTAGGGCAACACACACAGTGCCAAAATTATTAAGTATTGCAAATCAATACTTGACAAAATCAGCGATATTTAAGTTGAAAAATGAAGTTAACGTATAGTACCCCATGAGGAATGGATGTTGATCTGTACAGCACTGCTTGATTGACGGGCGATTAGAGCGAACACCCGATAAGTCGCTATAACTGAGAAAGAAATCCTTGAGATGAAAGACAATTTGGCATGGCCTTTAAAGTCGCAGCACCCAACTTTGAGCAAGGTTTTGAGCGTTGGATTGATGCGCTAGAAGCCGCAAAGTCGCTCATTCCAACCTGTAAAGGGTTATTTCAGCAGGTCAAGATTTTGGAGAATGAGAAACTCGTTTGGGCGTATGATCGCTTTCATCGCTATCCTCAATTCTTTGGAGCCGGAACCTATAAACGGTTAGCCCATCGCTTTTTAATAGAGTCTGCTGAGGATGAAGCCGAAACTTCTGAGCCTGAAGCTTAAAAACGGCTGGGTTACAGCTCTACAATCATTCATGGACGTGCTACCTGAAGATTGAGGCTGTTGCATGAAAATTTGCCAAATTCCGCCGCCGCTCAAACCAGGCGATCGCCTTTGGGTGATCATGCCCAGTGGGGCGCTACGGGAGACGGCAAACTTTGAGAAGGGACTAGAGGTATGGCGATCGCGCGGCTACAAGGTGGATCTTTGCCCTACCTATGACCATCGCTGGGGCTACCTCGCCGGAACCGATACGGAACGCCGTCAAGCCCTTGAAATGGGGTTAAATAATGCTGAATACAAAGCCATTGTGTGTGGACGAGGCGGCTATGGCGGCGCACGACTGCTAGAGCAGTGGCAGTGGCCTAGCACACAACCCAAATGGCTCATCGGCTTTTCTGATGTTACAAGCCTGCTGTGGGCATTTGCTCAGCAGGGCATCTCCGGTGTACATGGCCCTGTGCTAACCACCCTTGCACAAGAGCCAGATTGGTCTACAGAGCGCCTATTTGATTGGCTAGAAGGAAGAGTCTTACAACCCCTTGAGGGCAAGGGCTGGGGCGGCGGCACCGCTATGGGCTTGCTGCTGCCTGCTAATTTAACCGTTGCCACTCACTGCTTGTTTACCGACATTCAGCCCCATTTAGACGGCGTAATCTTAGCCCTAGAAGACGTCAGTGAAGCCCCCTACCGCATTGACCGAATGCTAACCCAGTGGCGCATGAGCGGAATGCTATCGAAGGTCAAAGGCATTGCCCTCGGTCGCTTTAGCGAGTGCGAAGCCCCTGCCGGAATTCCAAGCTGGACAGTAGAAGAAGTATTGCGCGATCGCCTGGGTGATCTCGGCATCCCCATCGTCTCTGACCTTCCCTTTGGACATCAGGGCGTGAATGCTGCGCTGCCCGTCGGGGTTGCTGTGGCGTTAGACGGCGATCGGGGGATTCTCTCGATGAAAGTGGAATAAGTAGACAGACTGAGTTAACTATAAAACGGGTTTCGGCTTCGCTCAACCCTCAATTCCCGTATTGGCGCGGGTTGAGCGAAGTCGAAACCCAAACCCCATCAGTGATTTAATTACTCCCATCTACTTAGCAGAGACAAGTAGACTGGCAAAAGTCGCTCACAATCCCCTCAAATCCAAGGCTCGTCATCCTCTAGATCTTTTGGAGGAACCTGTGCTGAATTGGCGTCCCAATCTTTGTGCGGCTTTATTGGTGGTTTAGATATGGGCTGAATCGAGTCTTTAATTTGCTGGGCGAGGGGCGTTAGCTCTTCTTTTAGCTCTTTACCAAAGCTTTGGGCACGGTCTTGAAACTTGTCTAGCAGAGAACGCCCTGCTTTGAGCGCTTCTTGAGAGGGGAACTCTTGTCGAACCGCCTTAGCTTTCTGGGTAGCCTGCTCTGCGATCGCCCTAACCTGTTGCCCTGCCCGTTTTGTTGCAGACTGAGCCGTCTCAGAAAACGACTGCAAATCCTCCGCAACTTTTGCCGCTTCTTGCTCAAGGCCATCTTGATAAGCCGCAATGAGAGGGACAGCTCTTTGTGCGACTAGCACACGCTTTTTGCCAATTTGCACAATGCCCCGAGTGGGGAGTCTGTAAACACTATCAATGTACCCATGCCACCCTTGAGAGCGGAACAGATAGTCTGTAATTTCGCCAGTCTCTAAGTGAAATAGACAGTCTGTAATGTGACCGAGCCGATTTCCGGCCTCGCTCCATAACTCATGGCCGATTAGTGTTTCCAATACGCCCACATGCTCCGTATCCGTTTCAACAGGCAAAGAATGAACCACAATTCCTTCTACGCCGATTGAGCGGAGCTGGCTCAGCTTAAACGCAAATCTTTTTTTGGTTAACAGGCTAGATTTGCTGATAAACCCCATCACCCGATGAGCTTCAGGATCCATCCATACCACTTCTACCCTGCCAAACTCTTCGGCGGTGGCTCTCTCTAGAACCAGCCGATTGAGCAGTTCACTGTGTCGAATTGGTGTCAAAGTATCAGGCATGAATGTACCCACTACCCTAAAAACAACTTGTAGGCTGGGTTTTGGCTTTCGTCCCAGTATTGATAGCCTAGCGTTTCTAAAAATGCCTGGAGTTCTGGCATTTCGTTAGGGGGCACCTGCATCCCCACTACAATTCTGCCGTAGTCTGCGCCGTGGTTACGATAGTGAAATAGGCTGATGTTCCAGTTGGGACTCATGCAGCTTAAAAATTTGGTAAGGGCACCAGGACGCTCGGGGAATTCAAACCGATACAGAAGTTCATGTTCGGCAAGGGGCGATCGCCCTCCGACCATGTGCCGCAGGTGCAGTTTTGCGAGTTCATTGTCGGTGAGGTCTATGGTTTTGAACCCTTGGGCTTCAAAGGTTGCGGCAATGCCAGCGGCATCGTCTCGATTGAGGATCTGCACCCCTACAAAAATATGGGCTTCATGCTCGCCGGCAATGCGGTAGTTGAACTCCGTGAGGTTGCGGGTGCTGATGCATTCACAAAATTTACGAAAGCTGCCCCTGGCCTCTGGGATGGTGACGGCAAAAATGGCCTCTCGGCGCTCCCCGACTTCTGCGCGCTCTGCGACAAAGCGCAGGCGATTGAAGTTCATGTTGGCACCACAAGCCACTGCGACGAGCGTTTGGTCTTGGATCTGCTCTCGCTCAACGTAGAGTTTGGCAGCGGCGATCGCTAATGCTCCGGCTGGCTCTAAAATTGACCGCGTATCTTCAAATACGTCCTTGATGGCGGCACAGATATCGTCTGTACTTACCAATATCATTTCGTCTACATATTCTTGACAGAGGCGAAAGGTTTCTTCTCCCACTTCGCGGACTGCTACGCCATCGGCAAATAAGCCCACTTGGGGCAATCGAACGCGGTGTCCTGCCGCCAAGGATTGAGTCATGGCATCGGCATCCATTGGCTCTACGCCAATGATCTTAATTTCGGGACGCAGGCGCTTGACGTAGGCAGCAATGCCAGAGATCAGCCCGCCGCCGCCAATGGCGACAAAAATAGCGTGGATGGGCTGCTGACACTGGCGCAAAATTTCCATGCCGATGGTGCCCTGCCCAGCAATAACGTCTGGGTCGTCAAAGGGATGAACAAAGGTAAGTCCTTTATCCGCCTCAAGCTGACGGGCGTAGGCATAGGCATCGTCGTAGGTATCGCCGCTTAAGATGACGGTTGCGCCTAATGCCTGTACTGCCTCAATTTTGACTTGAGGGGTGGTGACGGGCATTACAATGACTGCCGTTGTGCCTAAGCGCTTTGCCCCGAGGGCAACGCCTTGGGCGTGGTTCCCTGCTGAGGCTGCAATGACGCCTTTTGCCAAGACTTCTGGGGAAAGCTGCGCCATTTTGTTATAGGCACCCCGTAGCTTAAAGGAAAAAACGGACTGCATGTCTTCGCGCTTCAGCAGCAGATGATTGCCGAGACGTGCAGAAAGCCGTGGTGCTTCTTCGAGGGGCGTTTCTTGGGCAACGTCATAGACTTTGGCAGTCAAAATCCGTTTGAGGTAGTCTGGGGGCATGGGAAGAGGAGCCGCAGAAGAGTTTATGTTTAAGATTCAGCAGACGCATCAGTCTGAGGCGCGTTGGGCACTGAAACATTTCTAGCTTAGCTTTGATGAGGGGCGGTTCCTAAGAGTCCATGAAGATTCACGACGTTTCCGACTACGGCGATCGCAGGGGCATCAAAGCCTGTTTCTTCAATCTGCTGCAAAATGGTGGCAAACGTACCCACTAATTCGGTTTGGTTGGGGCAGGTACCCCACTGAATTAGCGCGATAGGGGTTTCTGGCGTTTTACCGCCTGCCTGGAGCGCAGGCAAAATGTGGGCGAGGTTATGAATGCCCATATAGATGACGATGGTGTCAGAACTTTGGGCGATCGCCGCCCAATTCACCTGGGGCTGATATTTACCTGCATGTTCGTGCCCCGTTACAAACGTCACAGAAGAGCCGTAGTTGCGATGGGTAATAGGAATGCCTGCATAGGCCGGTGCGGCAACGCCTGCGGTGATACCTGGCACAATCTCTACAGAAATTCCGGCTTGGATCAGATCCATCATTTCTTCGCCGCCGCGACCAAACACAAAGGGGTCGCCCCCCTTGAGGCGCACTACCACGGCGTGTTCTTGAGCTTTTGCAATCAGCAGCGCCGTAATTTCAGTCTGCATCAGAGAGTGCTGACCCCGTCGCTTTCCGGCATGAATCTGCTCGGCGTTGGGGTTCATCATTGCCAAAATGGCAGGGCTAATTAAGGCATCGTAGATCACGCAGTCTGCATGTTCGAGCAGAGCTTTACCTTTGACCGTCATTAAACCCGGATCTCCTGGCCCTGCCCCCACTAGGTAAACTTTGCCTGGGGTGGAATTCGCTTGCGTGGTGTCAGCCTTTGTCATTTTGGTTAGTGAGAGCTGCACTGCTGAACTGCCGTATCTGCTGTGCAACTCTCTAATAAGAGTTTAGCCATCAGCGGACTTGGGTTGAGCGGCTGCGTCATCTGTAAATCAAGATTGAGGAATTTGGATTTTAGCTGAACCACATGCGCTTCAATGGCATCTGTGATACGACCCGCAAAGAGAAAGTAGGGCGCAATGCCAATGCGCTGTGCTCCCCTCTCATAAAGCGTTTGAATTTGCTCTTCTAGCGCTGGCGCAGTTGCCCAGTAAGCAGGGGCTATGTCTAACTGAGCCGCTAAGGTCTCAATTGGTTGATTGCCGCCGGGTCGTTTGGAGCCGTGAGCTAGCAAAATCCAGCGATCGCAGGGCAGCACCTCACTCATCCGCGCCTGAACCAGCAGCGACAAACTGGGATGAGCGCCAAGGGCAGGACAAAGCGTTAGCAAAACATCAGGGTCAAGTTGACATTGAGCGTCCTGAATGGCTTCAGGTAAGTCTTGAAGAAGGTGGTTTCCCGCAGCCAAGAAGAGCGGCAGCAGAAAAATCTGGCG
>JBGSVR010000680.1:0-7424 GCA_041752855.1 Thermosynechococcaceae cyanobacterium | reverse complement strand
AACTGGTACGAATTGTTTTTAAGCTATGAATGGCTTTTGGCGACAATAATTCTATTGTTGAAAAATTGGCTAAAAGCCCATTATGCCAAGCTATTTGAGATTTAACCTGCAAGACGTTAAATCAAAATAGACAGGCACCTTAAATCGTCCATTCGACGACCAGACCCAGCCCCGTATTGCATTGGAATCTCAGGCAATCCTCACTATCTTGAGCCAATGTGAATCAGGGCAATGGAAACTCATAACCAGTGCTGCATTAGATGAAGAGCTTAAACAAACCCCCGATTTGGAAAGACTGAAGAACGTCAAGGCTATTCTGGCAATCGCTAAAATCAAAGTAGTCTACAGCTCATTTATTGAAGTGCGATCGGCAGAACTCCAACAGCTAGGCTTCACGGGCTTCGATGCGACTCATATCGCCAGCGCCGAACGCGGCAAAGCCAATATATTTTTGTCTACCGATGACAGGCTGATTAGAAAAGCTCAGAGAAATATCAAAATCATAAACGTCGCAGTGAATAACCCTGTGAGTTGGCTAATGGAATCCACACAAACTGAGGAAAATGACAATGACTAAAACTCAGCAAGAACTTGTGAGACAGGGGTATCAAGCATTAGTTGATACCTTAGGAGTCGTGGATACAATCCGGTTTATTCAACACTTTAGTCCTGGTCAAGGCGATTACACCAAGGAACGTCATGAATGGCTAGGCCAAATCTCGTTAGAAGATATTTTCACTTCCATGAAGCAGCGTCGGGGGGATGATCTCAACCAGTACGACGAAATTATTGAGTAAGGCATGGCGAATATTCCACCAGACACCCCAAAAGCCCTAGACTGTCTCAAACAAGTGGCAGCAAACACGTTGGAGCGCAAACGCCGACTGGGGCACTATGCTGTCATCTGGCAAGAGGGTAGACCCGTGGCGATCGGCGAGGATGCGCCGGATCATTTATCCTTACCGCTATCGGAATCTCTCTAAATAGTCATGGAAATCAGTGCCAGAGAATAGCCAGTATGAGTACAGTCGGTCAGATAGAGCGGATCACTCAAAATCGAGTCGTTAAACTGTTTCAAACTCAACTGGGGTATCGCTACCTCGGCAACTGGGAAACCCGCGACAACAACCGCAACATCGAAACCGAAATCCTAAGCCAATGGTTAAGACGACGGGGCATCAACGACATTCTCATTAACAAAACCCTCCGAGAACTCGACCTAGTCGCAGCCCTTAGTGAAGGTAAAAACCTTTACGATGCCAACAAAGCCATCTATCGCCTGTTGCGCTACGGCGTGAAAGTTAAAGAAGGAGCCGGACACCAAAACCAAACCATCTGGCTCATCGACTGGTATCATCCTGAAAATAATGACTTTGCCCTCGCCGAAGAAGTCACCGTCCAAGGCGAAAACAAAAAACGTCCCGATATCGTTCTCTACATCAACGGCATTGCCCTCGGCATTCTAGAACTCAAACGCTCTAGCGTCTCCATTGGCGAAGGCATCCGTCAAAACCTTGACAATCAAAAAAAGACCTTCATCCGTCCCTTTTTCGCCACCCTGCAACTGGTCATGGCAGGCAACGACACCCAAGGACTCCGCTACGGCACCATCGAAACTACCGAGAAATACTATCTGCAATGGAAAGAGGCCACTGATGCCCCCTACGATAGCCCCCTCGACCAGCACCTTAGCCTTCTGTGCAATAAAACCCGCTTCTTAGAGTTCATCCACGACTTCATTGTGTTTGATGCAGGCACTAAAAAGACCTGTCGCCATAACCAATACTTCGGCATCCGCGCCGCCCAACAATACATCCGCCGTAATGAAGGCGGCATCATCTGGCATACCCAAGGCTCCGGCAAAAGTCTAACGATGGTCTGGCTTGCCAAATGGATCCGTGAAAACGTCACCGAATCCCGCGTTCTCCTCATCACCGACCGCACCGAACTTGACGAGCAAATCGAAAAAGTCTTCAAAGGCGTAGACGAAGACATCTATCGCACCAAAAGCGGAGCCGATCTGATCACCGCCCTCGATCAACCCCTACCCTGGCTAATCTGCTCGCTGGTTCATAAGTTTAGCGGCAGCAGCAGCGACAACGCAGACCAATTCATCCAAGACCTCCAGACCCAACTCCCCAAAAACTTTGCGTCCAAAGGCAAGCTGTTTGTCTTCGTAGACGAATGCCACCGTACCCAGTCCGGCAAACTCCACAGCGCTATGAAAGGCATCCTGCCTAACGCCGTGTTTATTGGCTTCACAGGCACACCGCTCCTCAAAAAAGACAAGCAGAAAAGCATCGAAATCTTCGGCAGCTACATCCACACCTATAAATTTGACGAAGCCGTTGCCGATGGCGTTGTCCTCGACCTGCGCTATGAAGCCCGTGACATCGATCAGCACCTTACCTCTGA
This sequence comes from Thermosynechococcaceae cyanobacterium, assembly GCA_041752855.1. Classification (GTDB taxonomy): domain Bacteria; phylum Cyanobacteriota; class Cyanobacteriia; order Thermosynechococcales; family Thermosynechococcaceae; genus JAAURS01. The sequence goes on along the minus strand of JBGSVR010000680.1, from coordinate 5,009 downwards.
GGCCAGAGTAGACCAATGGTTTGAATCCAAGACCCGTGGCCTATCTAACCTCGCCAAAACCCAGCTCAAGCAGAAATGGGGCACCATGCAAAAAGTGCTTTCCAGTCAGTCGCGCCTAGAGCAAATTGTCAAAGACATTCTGCTAGATATGGAAACGAAGCCCCGCCTCATGGATGGGCGCGGCAACGCCATGCTAGTCTGCGCCAGTATCTACCAAGCCTGTAAAGTCTATGAACTGTTCAACCGCACCGACCTCGCCGGAAAGTGCGCCATCATCACCAGCTATAAACCCTCCCCCGCAGACATTAAAGGCGAAGAAAGCGGGGAAGGCTTAACTGAACGACTGAACCAGTACGCCATCTACCGCAGAATGCTGGCAGACTACTTTAATGAACCCGAAGACAAAGCCATGAATCGGGCAGAAGAGTTTGAAACCAAAGTTAAAGAGCGCTTCATCAAAGAACCAGGCCAGATGCGTCTACTGATTGTGGTAGATAAACTCCTCACGGGCTTCGATGCGCCTTCTGCCACCTACCTCTACATCGACAAAACTATGCGCGACCACGGCCTATTCCAAGCCATCTGCCGCGTCAATCGACTGGATGGTGAAGATAAAGAATACGGCTACATCGTGGACTACAAAGACCTGTTCCGTCGTCTAGAGGGTGCCCTCACTGACTACACCAGTGGTGCCCTGGATGGATATGATGCGGCTGATGTTGCTGGACTATTGAGCGATCGCCTAGAAAAAGCAGCAGAACGTCTCGACGAAACCTTAGAAACTGTCAGGGCACTCTGCGAACCTGTTGCCCTGCCGCGCGATACCAGAGACTATCTGCATTACTTTTGCGCTGAAGACACCTCTGATAAGAATGCCCTTGCCACCAATGAACCTAAACGAGTGGCATTGTATGAGGCGGTTGCCGCGCTACTTCGCGCCTACGCCAACCTCGCTAACGAAATGGCAGAAGCAGGCTATAGCGCCCAAGAAATTGCCGAAATCCAAGCAGAGGTAGAGCATTACACCAAGGTGCGCCAAGAGGTAAAGGTTGCCAGTAGCGATTTCCTTGATATGAAACAGTTTGAACCCGCGATGAGGCATCTACTTGATAGCTATATTCGTGCGGACGAAAGTGAAAAAATCTCTGAATTTGAAGATTTGGGTCTACTTGAGCTGATCGTCAGACGGGGAGCAGGCGCAGTTGATAGCCTTCCGAGCGGTATCAAAAATGACCCCGCCGCCGTCGCTGAAACCATTGAAAACAATATTCGACGCACCATTATTGATGAAAACCCAGTCAATCCCCTGTATTACGAGAGAATGTCAGAGCTGTTAGATACGCTGATCAAGCGGCGCAAAGAGAACGCGATTGAATATGAAGAGTACCTAAAGCAAATCGGACAGCTTGCACAACAGGTCGTACAGCCAGAAACAACCCAGTCTAGCTACCCTCCCGCTCTGGATACCCCCGCTAAGCGATCGCTCTACGATAACTTAGGACAAAATGAAGCCCTCGCTATCCGCATAGATACTGCTGTACGCTACACGAAGAAAGAAGGCTGGGTTGGCAACCGATTCAAAGAGCGTGAAGTCGCTAACGCCATTCGTGCAGAAATCGGGGATCAAGACTTAGACCTTGCCGCACTACTAGAGTTGGTCAAAAATCAACGTGAGTACCAGTAGCCTCGTAATCGACAACAACATTGTAGTGAGCGGCATCCCAGTACAAATAGTACGGAAGCCGATCAAGAACCTCCACCTGGGCGTATATCCACCAGATGGTCGTGTGCGGGTAGCAGTTCCCGTCCACGTCACTAACGATAATGTCCGTCTAGCAGTAATTTCTCGCCTCAAATGGATCAAAACCCAACAAGCTAACTTCCAATGCCAGCCTCGCCAATCTGAACGAGAGCTAGTGACAGGTGAAAGCCATTATGTCTTTGGTAAGCGCTATCGTCTGGAAGTGATTGAGCGTCGGGGTCGTCATGAGGTCATTGTTAAGAACAACCGTACCCTACAGCTATTCGTGAATCCTGGAACCACCACAATCAATCGGGCATTTGTCCTAAGTGAATGGCATCGCCAACAGCTTAAAGCAAGAATTCCAATGCTTCTTAGTCATTGGGAGCTAGTCATTGGTAAACAAGCCTCTGACTGGAGTATCAAAAAAATGAAAACAAAGTGGGGAAGTTGCAACATTGCTCAAAGCCGAATTTGGCTAAACCTAGAACTCGCAAAAAAACCAATTGAATGTCTTGAATATGTTCTAGTACATGAATTAGTACACCTGCTAGAACGTCAGCACAGTAAACAATTCAAAGCCTATATGGATCGTTTCCTTCCAAACTGGAAACAATCTAGAGATATCCTGAAACGTGAACCCTTAAAAGATGAGAATTGGGTGACTTAAGACAAAATTGCTCTATTTAGTAAAGAACTGACACAGAAATATTCCAGCATTCCCAGACCAATCTTCTTACTTGGTCACAATGCTGCCTTTCACTCCAAATTTCCCCACTCAGGAATTCCTCAGCCCTAAATCACCCCTAAACCACCCCCACAACCCCCGCCATCACCCACCCTGGACAAACGATCGCCATCAGCCCCAACAACTTCGCCACCACAACCTTATCGGTCGCCGCCAAAATCCGTGCCCAAGCCTCGCTACCGAACCCCAGCGCAGTAGCCGCCACAGCTTCAGCAACCCCCTTCGAGTCATCGTCAAACGCTGCAACTAGCTCACTGAGCCATTCTTGAGCAACCCACCGCTCATCTTTGCTCAGGTTTTCCAGTGCAGAATCCAAATTATTACTGGTTCTATAAGAAGACTTTAAAAGACTGGTAATAATTTGCCTCCAGACCCGCCAACCGCCCATACCAGCGAAGAATTTACTGATCCACCCCTGCGACACATCGGCTAAACCCGCGATCGCATCTTGCGTAATTTTGCCCCCGCTTTTCAGAAGCTTGGCTATGGCCTTCCCAATCTCCCCCCTCGTAATGTCAGCCTGAGACGCTGCATCAATCGAAAGCGTAGCGGCGGTCATGGCCTGAGCGGTAAAGGGCAGCTCTAGATCCGTGAGCCAGTAGTGAAAGATGGTGCCATTGCGTCGTAGCGCTCTGTCTCGTCCCATCTCCTGAAACAGTTCAGCATCACAAACATTTTGGTAATAGACATCAAAACTGGTTGTGCTTACTGCGTCCTGGCCTAGAATCTCGTACTCAATCCGCACGGCTCCAATATTGGGCATAGGCAAACCTACATGAACGAACACATCATTTGCCATAAATGAGTTCTCACCGCGACTGTCCCGAAAGTGAACGCCTTGAGCAGCGGTAGCGTGTGCTTTACCTAGATAGTCAAACACTACAGGGTTACAGCCCTCGTGCCCAGACACTACCCCTGCGATCGCAGCCTTAATCCTGACATCGGTACTGTCCTTCCGATTCTTCCCCGCTAGGCCAAAGTCAGGCACCTGGACATGATGCACAGCAGCGCCCTGGTCATGAAGTGCTTCACAGACCAGAATATTCTCAACCGGAATGCCAGACCGAAAGCTAATGGATTCAGCAGTCGCAGTTGCATCCAGAAAAATATTGGCGCGACCTTCGTGAATGATGCGGCGGTGCTGTTGCTTAAGCTGGTGAATGAACAGCTTGCCGTGCTGAAGGTTAATGGTTCCCGTGAGGGTGCCCATCACAATCTCAAGGAAGGGCGCAATCCAACAGACAAAGGTATTGGCAAGGGCTTGAGCTTGTTCCTTGCGGTCTATGTTTTGCACCTGACGACTGACGGCCTTAAGTGATTCGCGTTCATTCTCAAGCTGTCTCAGGTCAGCCTGAAGGGTTTTGAGTTCAACGGTTAACCCTTTGAACTGAAGGGTTGCATCCTCAATCTGCTGCTTCACGACACGCTCGTCCACGCCGCCAAACAAAATGCCTGTAGAGCGCACCAACAGGTCAGATTTTAATGACTTAATCAGAGTCTCCAGTGCATCTAATTTGATGCCTCGTCGCCCAACGGTGGCCTTGAGATTATTAATTTGTCGAGTAATCTCTGTGGTATCAATCCGGTCAATGGTACCAAACAAATCAGCGAGACTGGGCGCGGTTGCAGCACGAATCCGCTCAATTTCGTCTAAAATGAGGCTTAACTTTTCAAAGTGCAGCCGTTCTAGGATTTCAGCCTTACTGAATCCATAGCGCGGCTGCTTCCCTGTCATTATCCCCCGTAGCTCCCGCCTCACTCCCGCAAGCCGATGGTGCAGCTCCGGCTCCCCTTGCTCCAGCGTTGCCCAAGCCCCATCAAAGTCAGCGAGTGTCACAGTCAGGGTATCGGACACCGCAATGGTTTGAGCTGCCTCATCCCAGATATTGATGGTCTTTTCGCCTTCCCAATTGCGCGGGTACTGATCAGGTGACATTCGGATTCGCTGAGGTTTGAGCGATTCAGCCCGTAAAGCCCTGAACCCGCTTCCTGGTAGATGATCGGCAGTTGGATCACCACAAGTACCGAAGTAAGGGCAGCTCTGACAGATGGGGTTTGCCGTCGCCGTCTCGGTCGCCCACGTCAGCCCCTTTTGTTGGGCAGTAGCAAACTCGTGCGCCTTATGACAATTGCCTGGTAGCCGCTCAACGTTCACACCATGCTCAGCTTTAGGGTTGACGATGTAGTCTTTGCCGAGCGCCGTCTGTCTGGTTTTGTCGATCGCCATCCCGTTATGACGATTGGGCACGTCGGCAAAATTTGCCTCAACGGATGCCGTCTTAGGATTGCGATGGTCAGACCCCAGATAGATTAGGGTTGGCTCAACGGTCTGCCCGTCCAAGTCAAAGGCAAAGTCTTCAGGGCGTAGCTGTCCCGCGCGTTGCAATACTGTTCGGTTAAGCCCATAGCAGCGTAAATTAGCAATTGTCGTCAGATAAACCTATGTGCCTGTGCAACTCAAAGAATTAAGCTTAACTTCCCCAAAGATTAGACCTGAAGAGATTCTTCAAGCGATTAGCC
>JBGSVR010000679.1:0-3830 GCA_041752855.1 Thermosynechococcaceae cyanobacterium | reverse complement strand
AATGACGGACTTTGCAAACCCACCAATGCCACCAGAGCGCGGAATGATGGTCACTTTATCGAGGGGATCCGCATTTTTAAGCAGCGTCATTAGCAGCGCATGACCCACCTCGTGATAGGCAATCACCCATTTCTTTTTGCTGTCTAGTAAAGGAGTGAGCGAAAGGCCAATGGTGACGCGATCAATTGCATCCAAAATTTCTTGGTCAGTCACCGCTTCTTTATGACGACGGGCGGTCAAGATCGCCGCTTCGTTGAGCAGATTAGCTAACGCTGCCCCTGAAAAACCAGGAGTACGACGGGCGATCGCCTCCAGAGAAATCTCGGGTGCCAGCTTTTTGGTGCGGGCATGGACTTCTAAAATGCCGAGGCGACCATTATAGGTTGGCAAATCTACCGTCACTTGACGATCAAACCGTCCGGGTCGCAGCAGCGCGGAGTCTAAAACATCGGGTCGATTGGTTGCCGCAATAATAATGACGCCCGTATTGCCTTCAAACCCGTCCATCTCGGTCAAGAGCTGGTTCAGGGTTTGTTCGCGCTCATCATTACCACCGCCGATGCCCGTCCCTCGCTGACGGCCTACGGCATCAATTTCGTCAATAAACACGAGACATGGCGCGTTTTCTTTGGCCTTCTTAAACAGGTCACGGACGCGGGAGGCACCCACACCTACAAACATTTCGACAAATTCTGAACCTGAAATGCTGAAGAATGGAACGCTGGCTTCTCCGGCGATCGCCTTGGCAAGCAGCGTTTTACCCGTTCCTGGAGGTCCAACCAGCAGTACACCTTTCGGAATACGTGCCCCCACTGCCGTAAATTTTTCAGGCTGCTTTAAGAAGGTGACAACTTCCTGTAGCTCTTCTTTGGCCTCTTCAATGCCTGCCACATCATCAAAGCAAACGCCCGTCTGGGCTTCCATTTGAAAGCGTGCCTTGGACTTACCAAAATTTAATATTTGCCCTGGCCCACCAGGTGCATTGCTGGCACGACGCAGAAACATCAGCAGCAAACTCAGCAAAAAGAACCCTAGCAGCAGGTGTACCAAAATGCTGGTGACGGGGTTACTGGCCTCTTCTGGGGCGTAGGTGAAATTGACGCCCTTGTCGCGCAGCAGGCGGGTTAGCTGTACATCCTGATTAAAGAGATGCACTTCTTGAGGAGGTGCATTGCTGGGCTGACTCTTTAAGGTGTATTTTGCCAAGTTTTGGTTGGGCAGCAGGTTAACTTCACGAACCTGTTCGCTTTTAACCTGCTTAATGAATTCGCCATAAGAGGTTTCGGTTTTCTTGGTTTGCGCCATCCCAGGGACTGCCTGAAGCAGCACCAAACTCAGCGCTACCAACGATAATCGCCCACCTGTCCGCTGCTTTTGCTTTACGTCGTGCATTTTGCTTTAGTATCAACGTCCACCATTTAGGATCACTTGCCGGAGGCTCTGACAATTGCCTTCCCTCAAGCCTAGTGTAGACATACCCAATTCAACAACCTATAGAGCTGTGTTGTTTCTATTAAAAAATTTCCAGCATGGCAAAATGTCTGTATCCATCCTTTCCAACTTCAGAAAGTACGGCTTTTATCAGCAAATTAAATGTTAGTTTGCTGATAATGGCGATATTACGATCTTCTAAAGCAGACCAGCATGAATGAGGCAGATACGGGGCGGGTTCAGGGTTTCCTCAAGAAGTGGCTGGGTTCTGAGGGGAATGAACGGGCGAATTATCAAACGTTTTTTGGCGATTTCTGCGTTGCGTTAGGGGTGGAGGGGCCGCCACCCAAGGGGAGTGGGGAGGGCGATCGCTATTGCTTCGACAAAAATATCAAGTTTTACACTGAGAAGGCTGAGACGACGAGGTTTGCAGACTTTTACAAAGAAGGTCACTTTTTAGTTGAGGCGAAGCAGGGCAGTACAGATTCGAGTAAGGGGCACGGGAAGCGTGGGACGAAGACCTACAAGGACGCGATGCAGAAGGCGTTTAACCAGGCGAAGTCTTATGCCTACAACCGGATGCTGCCCACGCTGCCGCCGTTTTTGATGACGTGTGACATTGGCTCCCATTTTGAGGTGTGGGAGGGGTTTAGTGGGGAATACGGCAGTTATGGGGCGCGCAAGCAGATCAATCTGAATGATTTGGTGCAGCCGGAGGTGTTTGATCGCTTTGTGGCAATTTTTACCGACCCGCAGTCGCTAAACCCAGAGAAGTATCGGGCGCGGGTGACGCGGGAGGTGGCGGCGGAGTTGGCGAAGCTGTCGCGGTGGCTGGAAGAGCAGGGACGAGAACCTCACCAGACGGCTAATTTTTTGATGCGCTGCATTTTTACGATGTTTGCAGAGGATGTGGAGCTGCTGAAGGGGGAGGTGTTTACAAAGGCGTTACGCGATCGCTGGATTCCGAACCCGCATACTTTTAAGCCTGAGATTGAGGCGTTGTGGCAGACGATGAACACAGGGGGTACGTTTGGGTTTGAGCGCATTCTAAAGTTTAACGGCAGCTTTTTTGAGGATGCGACGGCGTTTGAGTTGCCGAAGGCGCAGCTTGAGGTGCTGTATGCAGCGGCGGCGAAGGATTGGAGCCAGGTGGAGCCTGCTATTTTTGGGACGCTGCTGGAACGGGCGCTAGAGAAGAAGGAGCGCAGCCGATTGGGGGCGCACTATACGCCGCGCTCGTATGTAGAGCGGCTGGTGCGTCCGGTGGTGATGGAGCCGTTGCGCCAGCAGTGGGATGAGGTGGAGCTTGAGCTGAAGCGGATTTTAGAGACAACAGCGGGGCAGGAGCCGACGGCGGCACAGCGGAAGAAGGCGGAGCAGGAGATTCAGGATTTTTTGGCGGAGTTACGACAGGTGCGGATTTTGGATCCGGCTTGCGGGACGGGGAATTTTTTGTATGTGACGCTGGATTTGCTGAAGGGGCTGGAGCAGGAGGCGATCGCCCGTCTAATCGACATCGCTGGTGAGGTACAGCTTGGGCTGGAGCAAATTAACCCATCGCAGTTTTTGGGGATTGAGATTAATCCACGGGCGGCGGCGATCGCGGAGTTGGTGATCTGGATTGGCTATTTGCAGTGGTATTTCAAGCGCTATGGCAATGCGGCACCGCCGGAGCCTGTGTTGCAGGCGTTTGGCAATATTGAGTGTCGGGATGCGGTGTTGGCCTATGACGGGACTGAGCCGGATGTGGATGCGAAGACGGGGGAGGTGAGGACGCGCTGGGGTGGACGGATGATGCGCCATCCGGTGACGGGGGAGGAGGTGCCGGATCCGAGCGATCAGGTGGTGATTTATCGGTATTTGAATGCACGAGCGGCGGTGTGGCCGGAGGCGGATTATGTGGTGTCGAATCCGCCGTTTGTGGGTAATTCACGTATGCGAGAAGTTTTGGGAGATGGATATGCAGAAACATTGCGGAGAAGTTATAAAACTGTACCTGAAACTGTCGATTTTGTGATGTACTGGTGGCATAAAGCCGCTGATTTAGCAAGAATTAATAAGCTTGGTAGGTTTGGTCTGATAACAACAAACACTATTCGTCAAGTAAGACAGAGACAAGTAATTGAGTTCCATCAAAATCAAAAGAATACGGCGATAAGACTCTTCTTTGCTGTCCCTGATCATCCCTGGGTAGATGAAGGTGCTGCTGTCAGAATTTCGATGACTGGTGCAGAAACAGAGAAAGAGAATATAGCCAAGATCTAAGTACAGGACAAAAATTGAAGGGATAGTCGAAAGTCATCCTCATTGATAGGAGAAGGATTGAGAACAATCTGTCGAATATAGTCAAACCCTAAGCGAAATAGACTCTTTGCGCGTCTTCCATGCTTTTTAAGCAC
>JBGSVR010000678.1:0-2814 GCA_041752855.1 Thermosynechococcaceae cyanobacterium | reverse complement strand
GCGGATCGCGTTTTAGCAATTGATAATACTGGTCGTACCGTGGATGGTGACTATATCCTGTACCTCTGGGGTCAGCATCTTAAGCAGGCAGATCAATTGCCTGATAGCAAAATTGTGGCGACCGTCATGTCAAATCTTGGCTTTGAGCGTGCCTGGGAAAAGCAGGGTGGGCAACTGGTACGCGCGGATGTTGGCGATCAGTACGTCCATGCCGAAATGCTGAATCATAATGCCATGCTGGGGGGTGAGCAGTCGGGACATATTCTATGCCGACACTACGGCATTGGGGGTGACGGGCTGCAAACGGCGCTCCATATTGCCGCTATTGTGAAGCAGTCGGGGGTGACGCTCTCTGACCTTGTAGAAGGCAGCTTTGTGACCTACCCTCAGATCTTGAAAAACGTGCGGGTTGAAGATCGCGATCGCCGCTGTCACTGGCAAGCCTGTGAACCACTCCAAAACGCCATCTCTAAAGCTGAGGCTGCAATGGGCGATCAAGGCCGGATTTTGGTACGAGCTTCAGGCACTGAGCCGCTGATTCGCGTGATGGTGGAAGCCGCTGATTTTGATATGGTTCATCACTGGTGTGATTATCTGGTGGGTGTTGTAAACCAGCATTTAGTGACGTAGGGAGCCTTGATGAGTAGCCGTAAATGTCAAACTGTTCGCCCTGCGCTATACGATAGCGTAAGCTTCAAAACTTTCTATTTGACAAAACGCTAACAGATCGGCACAATAGAGATTGCTCAGGACTTGGGACTGTAGTTCAATTGGTTAGAGCACCGCCCTGTCACGGCGGAAGTTGCGGGTTCGAATCCCGTCAGTCCCGTTCTAAAAATTTAAAAGGCTAGAGAAATCGAAGGTTTCTGTAGCCTTTTATAACGCGATTCTCCAGACTCCTGTACTATCAAAGGCGTGTTCCCTTTTGATACGTTAACGGTATGAGTGGGTGGGTTTCGGATTGGCGCGGTAGGTCTTCATACCAACTTTTAGGGCTAACAGCTTTAGTTGTGGGAAGTGTTTGGTCAGGATCAAGTGCGGTTGCTCAGCTCCCGCAAGATCCAACGCCAGTGACGCCGCCTGCACCACTGCCGTCTGACTTGCTGCCGCCCCCAGAAGAGTTTCTACGGCTGCCGCCACCCTCTACAGTTCCGCCCTCCCAGCCCTCTATCGAGACGTTCCCTGCTGGAACCATCACGGTTCAGCGGTTTGAGGTGGTAGGAAGCACCCTATTTTCGGCAGAGCAGCTTCAGTCTGTCACAGCCTCATTTTTAAATCGTCCGTTAGCGTTTGTAGATTTGCTTAAGGCGCGCGCTGCGGTTACTCAGCTCTATCTTGACCGAGGGTACCTGACTTCAGGTGCCTACCTGCCTGCCAACCAGGATGTTAGCCAGGGCGTTGTGAAGCTCCAAATCCTAGAAGGTGCGCTTGAAGACATTCGGGTGACGGGCACAAAGTCTTTGCGACCTCGGTACATCCGCGATCGCCTTCGTTCTGCTACTCAAACGCCTCTCAACGTAAACCGTCTCACAAAAGCGCTTCAGCTCCTCAAGCAGTCGCCGCTGATTGAGCGCATTTCTGCGGAGCTTCTACCCGGAACCCAGCCGGGCACCAATCTTTTAGCCGTCAATATTGTCCCCACGCCGAGCCGCAGTGCCTCTGTTGCCCTCAACAACGCTCGCTCTGCGACCAGCGGTGAATTTGCACGACAGGTTCGATTTCGCCAGACAAATCTGACGGGCTATGGCGATCGCCTAAGCGTCGGCTATACCAATACAGACGGCAGCAATGACCTCAACCTCAGCTACGCTCTGCCCATTAATGCTAAAGACGGCACCTTTAGCGTGAGCTACGGGCAGTCAGACAGCCGCGTTATTCAAAGGCCGTTCAAAGCCCTAGACATTGAGAGCAGTTCTCGTAACTTGACGGTCGCATTCCGTCAGCCCATTATTTATACCCCCAACCAACAGTTTGTCCTGGGGTTAGCCCTGTCTCGCCAAGAAAGTGAACTCACGTTTTTGGGGGGCATTCCGCTGTCTTTGCCAGAATCTGGCTCTGACGCTCAAGGCCGCATCCGGATTACAGAGCTAACCTTTTCTCAAGAATGGAATCAGCGCTATCGTCGGGCTTTACTCACGTTACGATCCGATCTGGGCATTGGTTTAGACGTGGGCGCAACGCAAAACGAGTCTGCCCCCGATGGACGCTTTGTGCGATGGCAAGGGCAGGTACAGTGGCTCTATGCCCTCAGACCAGACACCCTCCTCACCCTGCGCTCAGCGGTGCAAATTGCAGATAGAGCCTTACCTAACCCATCTCTATTGGGGCTGGGCGGCAGTCGGGCGCTGCGGGGCTATCCAGAAGGGTTTTTCTTATTTGACCAAGCGGCCTTTGGCACCGCAGAAGTTGCGATTCCGCTGTTTCGTAGCGAAGACCGTTCCCATCGTTTCTATCTCACGCCGTTTGTCGATCTGGGCTATGGCTGGAACTATCTAAAGCGCTCATCTACAGGCGATCGCTTTCTGATCTCGCCCGGATTAGGGCTGCGCTATGAGTGGACAGATCGCGTCAGTTTACAAATGAGTTGGGGAATCCCATTAGTTGGTGTGCCAGGAGACAACATCAACTCAGGGTTTGAAGACAGCAGGGTTCTATTTTCTCTGGATGTAAGACTGTTTTAGTCTGCGATCCAGAAATAGAATGATTATCTAAACTCCCCAGGCAAGACTCGAACTTGCGACCAATCGGTTAACAGCCGACCGCTCTACCACTGAGCTACTGAGGATTGCAGCAAGTACAATACTAGCGAAAGGA
>JBGSVR010000677.1:0-3799 GCA_041752855.1 Thermosynechococcaceae cyanobacterium | reverse complement strand
TATCCCCAAAAAGGAATCGCTCGCTACACGTCGGTTTGGGGCGCAACCTATGCGCCGCTGCTTAAAAATGAGCAGATTATTGCCGTTGTCAACAATCAGGTACAGTCTGTGCAGCCTGCTGTTGAAGGACAGACTTTTGCGATTCCTCGCAACGGCTCGCTACTGGTTGCCAGAGCTGTAACTGTAGGAGCGGAGTTAACACCAGGCACTTCGATTCAGTATCGAATGCAGTCTTCACAACCTGCGTTTGAGGGTTTCCCGAATATTATGGGAGCAGGCCCTGTGTTAATTGAGAATGAGCGCGTGGTAATGGATGCGATCGCCGAACAGTTCAGTCCACCCTTTGCCATTCAACAAGCTGATCGTAGCGGCATTGGGCAAGCCGCAGACGGTACCGTACTGCTTGCCGTAACCCACAACCGCATCGGCGGAGCGGGGCCAACCCTTCGCGAATGGGCGCAAATTATGCGGCAAATGGGCGCTGTAAATGCGCTAAACCTCGATGGGGGCAGTTCTACAACTCTTTATTTAGGCGGACAAATTTTAGATCGCCACCCCATTACCGCTGCGCGGGTGCAAAATGGTATCGGCGTATTTTTCAGCCGCTGATTCAATCTAAAGGTGAGTCGGGTAACATAGAGCAAAAATCATTAAAGTAAATTTACTAAGGTAAACACTATGGCTCCTGTAAAAGATATAGACGCTATTACTGTCATGCCATCTCAGCCTACGCCAGCAACAGAACTGCGGCCTTGGGGTGCCTTTACAATCCTAGAAGAAGGCCCTGGCTACAAAATTAAGCGCATTGAAGTGAATCCTGGCCATCGCCTTAGTCTTCAAATGCACCACCACCGCAGCGAACACTGGATTGTCATTTCTGGCATTGCCAAGGTCACGCGAGATAGCGAAGAAATTATGCTTGCCACCAACGAGTCAACCTACGTGCATCGGTTTGCATCTCATCGACTCGAAAACCCAGGTAAAGTACCTCTCGTCATTATTGAAGTTCAAAATGGGGAGTATTTAGGCGAAGATGATATTGTGCGGTTTGATGATGATTACGTGCGCTGATCTGCCACAAAATTGAGTGTCGTAGCGCCTTATCTTTAACCGTGCGTAACAAACTAAGAAGAGCGTTGCATGATTCGTCTAAGCACTACAGCCACCCATGAAGTTAAGCGGCTTCAGGGCAAGCATCTCAAGTCTAATCGTGGGGTGTTACGCATTAGTGTGCAGCAAAAGGGCTGCGCAGGGTTGTCTTATCAGCTTGACTTTGCCGAACGTGTGGAGCCTGATGACCAGCTATTTGAGTGTGACAGCATTCGCGTTGTGGTGAACTGCAACAGCTTGGCCTACATTAACGGCCTAACCTTAGACTATTCTGAAGACTTAATGGGCGGCAGCTTTCGCTTCCATAACCCCAATGCGAAACAAACCTGTAGCTGTGGGCACTCTTTTTCGGTCGAGTCTGGGACGTACCACTACCAGATCTAGGCTAAAAATCAGCAGTGTGCTGTTGTACTTTGTCAAATTTTGAGGAGAGTTTTGTGAGCTATCAACTTCAAAATCAGCTTAATGTTTGGTGGCAAACGGTTTCGAGTGAAGAAACCTTTAATACTTATCAAAAGACCATCCAGATAACCTGGCAGATTTTGCAAGAAACCGCAAGGCTATTGTGGCTATTTTTATGTTTAGGCTTGGTGCTATTTACCTGGATTGGGGAAACCACGCAGCAGTCAGGTCAGCAGCTCAAAACTTGGGTTGACAGCATTCCAGAACCAAAAGCTGAGCATCTATGGTCTGAGGTTAGCACTAGACTATCTTCTGTCAGTCGATCTAGCGCAACATCAATGGTGGCTCAGGCAAGAGAACAGCTAGGGTTATCTACCGCTGCGCCTAAAAAAGCGGCGGCACTATCTTCACCGCCGCCGACTGTGACCAGCGTTGCTGCACCCCCTGAAGTTGCAAAGGCTGAAGCCCCAACCGCTACGACCGAAGCTGTTTCAGCCGATGCTCCAGAGGAATAATCTTTGAAATCAATTTTTTGCCAAGGTTCCGCGCGTTACGCCAAGCTGATTGTGTAACTTAAGCTGTCTCCAAAGCTGAGTGCCTGTGATGTTGCCTTGGAGCAACTGCTGATACTGCCGTAACGTTTGCTCCACTTGAGCAGGAGATTCTTGCAAAAACTCAATGCGAAAATGGCGCGCGCCTGCATTAAGCAGGTGGGGCAAAGATTCTGCACCTGTTTGAGCGCTGCCGTTAAAGACGGTATTGCGACAGCCTGCATCGGCCTGAAGAATGTGTTCTGAACCTACGCGGTCTTTTAGCTTCACCTCGTGGGTATCGCAGGGTCTGCCGCAATCATGAAAATCTTTGCCTTCTGATAAAAAAGCGCAGAAGACGCAGTGTTCCATGTGAAACATGGGCATGTGCTGGTGAATCGTAATTTCTAGCCAGTTGGGGGGGCAGCTTTGCAATAGGCCGCTAAGCTGCTGAATATTGAGATCATAGGAGGCGGTGAGGCGTTCTAGCCCAAAGCTTTGAAAGTATTCTGCGGTAAGGGCATTGGCGACATTGAGCGAAAAATCCCCGATGCAGCGATCGCCTGCAAAAAAGTTGAGCTGGTCATAGTTGCGCACCAGATACCCGTCTGCGTTACAGCGGCGTACCTGCTCTAGAATCCACTGTTCACCAGGTTTGGTAATGCGAGGTGGCGCAACCCAAATGCTTTGGTCTGAGGTCGTCTGATACTGTCGGAAAATTTCAACGGCCTCCCGATAGGCACGCGGATCTTCAAATTCGCAGTAGAGGGTGTTAACGCCTGTGTTTAGTGCAGCCTGGATTTGCTCAAGTTTCCGTACCAGTACGATTAGCTCAGGATTGCTTGGAGAGGACGTTGACGGTTTTGGTAGTAAATCTGAAGCCGAAACAGTGAGGTTGAGCTTCCAAGGTTGAGGACGCGATCGCATCTCTTCCATCTGCACCACAATCTCTCGCCGCAGATGGTTCAACGCACTCACCGGAAGCATTACGTCCCCTTCTAGGGCATTGATGAGCAGACCTAGCGTAAAAGGCGTATTACCCAGCCGCCCCAACTGCGCCTCTAATTTTTCGGTGGTGAGAGGTTGGGTATGGGCTGCGCTAAGGGGAATCTCTGATTCGACTTGGACAATATGACCCTGAGGGTCACGGGCGATCGCCGTTAGCACAGTCCCTTCACTGCCGTGAATCTCAATTGAGATCGACTGCTGAAATTTGGGGGTATCACCCTCATAGGTTTGACGCAGGTGACGATCAAGTTCTGGGTCACTGGTTTTCCAGAGTTTGTCGCCGATATGGATGTGCCGGAAATTGAGGCGATCGCGTCCAAAGGTCAGCAGTACGTCTTGCCCAGTTTGCTCAATCCCATAGATCCGTCCGCCTTCTTCTGGCGCTTCAGGATGACCGTGATCAAACACCACGCCATCGCCAAGCTTAAGGGGTGCTTCCAGCCGAAGCCTCACCTGCTCACCCTTGATGTGGCGTACTTCCCCCAAATACACGCCTCGTTTTTTACCAAAGCGAGCATGAACAAGCGCCTGGTTATCAATACCCTGAAACCAGCCCGTATGCAGCCCGCGCGAGAAGGCCATTTCAAGGTTGTAGTGATCTTGGGGAGCGGCAGTATAGTCTTGAGCCACCACGCGATCAATGGCCTGACGGTACACCCGCGTGACGTTTGCCACATACTCAGGGGTTTTCAGCCGTCCTTCAATCTTGAGAGAGCTGACCCCTGCCTGAATTAACTCCGGCAACACGT
>JBGSVR010000676.1:0-8237 GCA_041752855.1 Thermosynechococcaceae cyanobacterium | reverse complement strand
TCTTTCTAGGCAACCCAAACTGGAGTATTCAAGAATGGCAGCGAGTGCTGGATTTAGTGCAGCCTCATCTGGTGTGGGGAATGCTGCCGATTGGGGTACAGCCTCAATCCCCTAAGTTCGCTAATACTCAAGAAAAAGGCTGGATCATGATTCCCACGGGTGGGTCTTCAGGGCAAATCAAGTTTGCAATTCATACCTGGGAAACTTTAACGGCTTCAGTTCAAGGGTTTCAAGACTTTTTTGAGGTAGATCATGTCAATAGCTGCTGTGTACTGCCGCTGTATCACGTTAGTGGGCTGATGCAGTTTCTGCGATCGCTCCTTACCCACGGTCGCCTACACATTATCCCCTTTGCCAATCTCCTCAGCGGCATGTCTAGCAATAGTGAACAGGCCACTTTTTTAAGCGAAAGTAGCAGCCTCAGCGAAACACTTCATTCATACTTCCTATCTCTTGTCCCTACCCAGCTTCAACGGCTTTTTCAGCAGCCTCACCGTATACTCTGGCTTCAGAAATTCCAAACAATTTTGCTGGGCGGTGCCCCTCCGTGGTTAACCTTACTCGCTCAGGCGCAGCAGCAGCAGCTCAATCTAGCGCCCACCTACGGTATGACAGAGACGGCCTCTCAGGTTGTAACCTTAAAGCCTCAAGACTTTTTGCAGGGTCGGCTCCATGCAGGCTATGTTTTACCCCATGCCCAAATTGAGATTCTAGATCCTATAGGCCAGCCTTTGGTAGCGCATCACATTGGCAGCATTATGGTTAAAGCGAGTTCGATGTATCAAGGCTATTATCCGAATCATGTTGCCCAGGTAATGCTGTGTACAGATGACCTTGGCTATTTTGATGCGCAAAATCATCTGCATATTACAGGCCGCAGTAGCCGCAAAATTATTTCAGGAGGCGAGAATATTTTCCCTGAGGAAGTAGAGGCAGCGCTTTATGCCACTGGCTTGATTAAAGATGTTTACGTTGTCGGGTTGCCCGATGCTCAATGGGGTGAAGCTGTTACTGCGCTTTGTGTCTCTCAGTATTCAAGGGTGACAGTTCAGCAGATCAAGGATGCGTTAAACGTACTATTAAGTCATTATAAACATCCAAAACGATGGCTGATGGTTAATGAGATTCCCCGCAATGCTCAGGGAAAAATGGATCAGACGCACTTACGGCAAATGTTCAGCGCGGTTTTATAGGCAGATGCTTTGCATTATTGATGCGATCGCCGCTGGAGGTGGGGGCATCCACTGCACCACACAGCAGCAGCCCCAAGTCTAGCCTTCAATAGAGGTAAGTGAAGATCACCGGAACCACGATCAGCGTAAAGAGCGTGGAGGTCATGAGTCCACCGATTATGGCGATCGCCAGCACCAGAGGAGACTCACAGGGCTTAATTGACTACAGTGAACTCAAGGTCGAATCGCCTTGACGATAGCCATAAAAATCAACCCGATAGTCCGTAATTTTTACGCCTGTACGCTGCTCAATTTCTGCAATGAGCGCATCAGGGAGCTGGACGTGAATATCTAAAATCTGATCGGTATCGAGGCAGTTGATGTGGCTATGAGAATCACTCACATGTCCGTAGAGACGACCGTCCGAACGTTCAACGCACTCTATGATGTCTTGCTGAGAGAGGGCTTCTAAGTTTTGATAGACCGATGTATGTCCAATGTCTTTGCCTTCTTGGTTAAGGCGGTCATAGATTTGTCGTGCCGAGAGATGCTCTTGAGCTTGCCACAATAGCTCTAAAATAGAGCGGCGCTGCCGACTCAGACGCATCCCTAAGGTTTGACATTTGGTCAGCGCATCATCTAGCGACTGAATTGATTGGACACCACCCTCTTTTTCACTCAGCACTGCACATTCCCAAAATCTTAAAAGCGGTTTTATTGTGTATTAATTCCATCATAGCCAAACTCAAACCGCGTGCGAGTTTTAGCCCTTCGCTTTTCTGTCTGCCTATTCCAGGCTACGTTAAGCATTATCTAGATGCGATCGCACTTCCCCATGTCTACCGTCATTACCGTCAACGCCCAACATTTTGAGACCTTAGACCTGTCTCCCGTTAAGGCTGTGCTAGATCACTGGCTCCAGACCAAAACGCTGTTTGACCATGAGCAGTCTCTCCAGTTTCAAATTGACTACCCTCAAGCTCCAGAGCAATCTGAAGAACTGCCCGATATCCCTGAAGTGCGGCTGTGGTTTTTGCGGCTCGACAGCATTTACCCTTGGCTGCCCTACTGGCTCGACTGGAAATCTGGAGAGTTGGCGCGCTATGCTGCCATGCTAGTGCCCCACGAATTTAGCAAGCGCGAAGGCATTTTGTTTAACCCGCAGGCTTTAGATTTATTTTTGATGCAGAAAATTTTTGTGCTGCACCATTGGCTGAAGCAAAATGGCGTAGCGCGACCCAATACCCTCAAGCAAATGGCAGAGCTATTTGGCTATGAATTAGAAGATTCGCTGTTTACACTTTTAGATAAACACGCGCCTTAACATTGCTACCCACCACTCACAGGGGGAATCAGCACAACCTCGTCCCCCTCTTGAACCACGGTACTGGAGTCTACAAACCCAAGGTTGACGCCATAGCGCGTCACCTCAGCGAGGGGCTGGAGTGCAGGGAAAGGGTGGCGGATGCGATCGCCCACTTCCCCCACCGTCATTCCAGCAGCCACCTCTAACACAACCTCTGGCTTACCGTAGGCTTCTTGATAGGCTGCAAATAGCTTGACGGTTATAGTTGCCATTGGTGAATTTTATGGGTTAACGCGCTCTAAACGCCGCCCTGAACGGTAAACGGGTTGCTGCGAGAGAGACGAACCTGATAGCCGCCATCGGATGGTACCGTATCTAACCTTTGCTGAAAAGTCACAGTTGCCCCAGCCGGAATCGTTGAAGGCTCTGGCATCGCAGCGCTAGTCTGAACTAAGTTGCCGGAAGAATCTAGCACTTCGAGGTTAACGCTAGAAACCGTCACAGCTTTACTATTGCCGTTGGTAATTCTACCCGAAACCTGGGAAGAACCGCTGAGCTTAAAAATAGGCACTAAACGCACACCGCTAACGCGTAGGTTTCTAATCAGCGCCTGTTCTAGAACTTTAGGGTCAGTAGCGGTAGCTGTTGCGTCACTACCGCTGCCAGCGTTTCCAGCAGCAGCACTAGAGGGCTTGCTAGCCGCACCAAGATTGATGAGTTGGTTCCAATAAGACTCATACTGAGTCCAGTCACTAGGCGACCCGATCCGAATTACGTCTCCAGGCGACTGTGCTTGGCTGACAACCGGAAGACCGATAGCTGACGCCAGGAAGAGAGATCCAGCGATCCAGTTCCAATTAGACTTGCGAAACCCCATCAACATGACTGCTAACTCTTGGTAGATATGAGGACGTTAAAATATTACGCGTTAGGTATTTAACCTAGCAGACGTAGGTACAGATACCTTAGTCTTAGGCTACCCTTCTACCTGCCTATTTGTATCTTTGCCCATCTGTAAATTCTGTACACAGTCATTTTAGGTGAGTCAACATTCTCTAGGATAGGAAGAGTGATTGCTTTTCCTTTAAAAAACTATGCCAACGCTCATCCTTTATAGCAAACCAGGCTGCCATCTCTGTGAAGGGTTGCAAGAAAAGTTAGAGCAAATTCAGGCGTTAAATTTTCAGCTAGAGATTCGGGATATTACAACCCAACCAGACTGGTTTGCAGCTTATCAGTACGAAATTCCGGTCTTATTTTGCCGAGCGGATGAAACAGCACCCCAAGACACACCGATTCCGCGCCCTTCCCCTCGACTGTCTGTAGTGCAGCTCCAGCGACATTTACAGCCTTACGTTTCCCCTTAATATAGGTAGGTAGCCACCTAAGCAACAAACTATGACCACTTTGCTTAAACCCTCATCCCTTATGCCTAAAGGACTTCAAGTCCAGCAGGTTGATCACCTTACTCTCTTTAAATTCACGAATGAGTTAGGCGATCGCATGCAAACGCTGCTAGATCAGAAAAAAGCCAACGCTCTCAACCCAGAAGAAAGCCTTGAATTAGCTGCAATCGGCGAACTTGACGAGATTTTCAGCTATATTAACGCTGTCATCGCTGCCAATGCCCGTCTCTAAGGCACTCTACGAAGCTGTACGACAACGAGCAAAGTTCCGCTGTGAATATTGTCACTACCCTGAACTGCTCAGTTCTGCACCCCTTTCAATCGATCATATTCAGCCTCAATCTCTTGGCGGCAGTGATGATTTAGAGAATCTTGCTTTAGCTTGCCGTCGTTGCAATGAAAGACGGTACAACTTCACCAGCGGAGTTGATCCAAAAACTCGGCAAAAAGTCACCCTCTTTAACCCACGCCAAGATCAATGGTCTGAGCATTTTATTTGGTCTGCCGATGGTTTAGAGATAATGGGTACCAGTCTTACTGGTCGGGCAACTTGTAACCGTCTTGATTTAAATGATAATCGTCGTGAAGAACCATTTATCCAAAACGCTCGACGACAATGGGGTGCAGCCAAAAGGCACCCACCGAAGGATGACCCACAAAAATGATGGGCTTGATTACAACGTCTTTAAGTCAACTCAAACACCACTTTCAAGGCTTGATTAATTTGCCTCATCCCATCGGCATCAATCTGACCACGAATGCTGACTAAGCGTTCTCGGTAATCAATCGGACGAGTTTGAAGGCAATCTGCAATCGATCGTTTGGTTAATCCATTCTGTGAAGATGGCAAGATTTCAACATTTGTTTTAATTCTGGCCTTTCTCTCGTTCCACTCCGTCAGGGGTACAACCTGAATGACCGGAACCCTTTTGTTGTAGGTATCGTTAGTCGCAATGATACAGGGTCGAACTTTACCTGTTTCAGAACCCTTGATAGGGTCAAGATTGACGTCAATGATCATGCCGCGTCTTAACTGAGTCATTCAGGCCACTCCAACAGTGCCAATTCAGTCAGCGATTGAGTTTCTGGATCGTCTTGGTATAGTTCAGCATACAGATCTGCTGATGCCTGCAATGACTGAAGCTCAAGCTCTGAGCGCAGTCGGTTGAGTGCAGCTCGAACTAAATCACTTTTGTCTTTGAAACCATACGTTTTGAACTGCTCTAAAAACTGGATGTCTGTATGAGTAAGACTAAATTTAGATTGAATCATATTTTAGACCCTGTTATACGTTCCAGTATTGCACCCCTATTGTAGGGAAGATAAAAAGAGTATTGATAGTGGGGGCGTTTGTGATAAGCGATCGCCTCCCTAATTGCATTAACCTCCATCCCTTGCCATGATGAATGCAGGGTTTAACCCGCTCTAACCCTGTCTGACCTAACACAGAATGACCCTTGAGTCTGCCGCTGCCACGCCTGCTATTACCCCCCCGCCTTTAGAAGCTTCTCTAAAGCACTACTTTGGCTACGATAGCTTTCGTGCAGGTCAGCAAGAAATTATTCATGCGGCGCTGCAAGGGCAAGATCTGATGGTGATTATGCCCACGGGTGGGGGCAAGTCCATTTGTTTTCAGCTCCCTGCCCTGCTCAAATCAGGCGTCATGATTGTGGTGTCGCCTCTGATTGCGCTCATGCAAGATCAGGTGACGGCCTTACAGGTCAACCAAATCCCTGCCACCTATCTCAACAGCAGCCTAGGCATGGCAGAAACCCGCGATCGCGAGTCTCAGCTTTTGCGCGGCGATATCAAGCTGCTCTATGTTGCTCCAGAACGGCTCTTTAACGCTAATTTTTTAGGCTTGCTTGACCAGCTCCAGGCAAGGTTCGGCATTTCTTACATCACCGTAGACGAAGCCCACTGCGTCTCAGAATGGGGGCACGATTTTAGGCCAGAGTATCGTCGCTTAGCTGAACTGCGCCTGCGCTACCCCAACGTGCCCGTCATGGCCTTAACCGCCACCGCCACCGATCGCGTTCGGCAAGATATTCTGCATCAGCTACGGCTGCGAGAACCCTTTGCGCACCTTGCTAGCTTTAACCGTCCCAACCTTTACTACGAAGTTCGCCCTAAGCATCGCAATCTGTATGACGAAATTTTGCAGTACATTCGCAAAACCGAAGGCTCTGGCATTATCTACTGCGCCAGTCGCCGTCAGGTGGATGAACTAACGGCAAAACTTCAGCGAGATGGGATCAGCACCTTGCCTTACCATGCGGGACTCAATGATCGCATCCGGTCAGAAAACCAGACGGGCTTTCTGCGAGATGATGTGCAGATCATGGTCGCCACAGTTGCCTTTGGCATGGGCATCAATAAACCCGATGTGCGGTTTGTGATTCATCACGACCTACCGCGCAATATCGAAAGCTACTACCAAGAGGGAGGCCGCGCCGGACGAGATGGCGAACCTGCCGCCTGCATTTTGTACTTTGCCCTCAAAGATATCCGCACCATTGACTGGATGATTGACCAGAAGGTCAACCCCGCCACGGGTGAGCCGTTAGAACAAGAGCAGCGCATCGCCCGTCAGCAGCTCCGCCAGGTAATTGACTACGCCGAAGGCACCGTCTGCCGCCGCACCATCCAGCTCAGCTACTTTGGCGAACAGTTTGCAGGCAACTGCGACAACTGCGACAACTGCCGTAACCCCAAGCCCCTCGAAGACTGGACGGTAGATGCCCAAAAGTTTCTTTCTTGCATTGCCCGTTGCCAAGAGCGCTTTGGCGCAAACCACATTATTGATGTACTGCGTGGCTCTAAGGGGCAGCGCATTGTGCAAAAGGGGCACGATAAGCTGACCACCTATGGTATTGGTAAAGATAAAACCGTAGATCAGTGGCGGCTCTTAGGGCGCACGCTGCTGCAACAGGGCTTGGTAGATGAAACCACCGATGGCTACCCCGTCCTCAAGCTGAATGTCCGCAGTTGGGAAGTGATGCGAAAGCAGCAGCCTGTCTACGTTGCGGTTGCTCCCCAGAAAGAAGACGGGGGCAACGATCGCCGTTCTCAATCTACAGGCTCCATCGACGCGGAGGCATTATTCCAACGGCTGCGATCGCTGCGTAAAAAGCTAGCGGATGAACGGGCGATCGCCCCCTACATGGTCTTTGCAGATTCTACGCTCAAATCAATGGCGCAGCAGCAGCCTCAAACGTTGGCAGAATTTGCTGCAATCTCTGGGGTTGGCAGCCGTAAGCTGCTGCAATACGGCGATAAGTTTTTAAGCGAAATTCACGGGTTTAGATCAGAACAGGGGCTACCCGTTGTTGAGAAGGAGGAGACTGCAACGCCGCCGCCGCCGCACTCAACCCCAGATGACTTTGCCTTAGCGGAAACCCTCGCGACCACATTAGCGCTATTGCAGAAGGGATGTAGCGTTGCTGAAATATCCCAGCAGCGCGGGTTAAAACCCAACACGGTGTTAAGTCACTTAGTGGAGCTGATTGAGCAGGGACACCCCATTTCGCTAGAGCCATTGGTGGCGATTGACCGTCAAGAGAAGATTAAAGCGGCGATCGCCAAGGTAGGCGCGACCTCTCTCACTGTCATCCGCAATCATCTAGGCGAAGAATACTCCTACGATGAAATTAAGCTGGTGCGAGCAGACTGGCATCGGTTTCAAGAATGATCATCTTTTGAGCTAAGCGATTCTCCTATGATGGAGGGATGCAGGTTTGAGAACCCGTTGAGCAATCTACAGCAATGGTCAAAACTCCGCCACAATCTAAACCACTGTCTTTGCCGCCCCTGGAAAATGGCGATCGCCTAAATCGCTACGAATTTGAGCGACGCTATGATGCTATCCCATACCTTAGAAAAGCTGAACTCATTGAAGGAGTAGTTTACATGGCTGCTGCCCTACGTTTCAGGAGTCATGCTGTACCTCATAGTAACCTTCTGATCTGGTTAGGAAATTATAAAGTTGCAACGGCTGGTGTTGCCTTAGGCATTGAACCAACGGTACGACTTGATTTAGATAATGAACCACAGCCGGATGCAGCGCTGATCATCGAAGAACAGGCAGGCGGACAATCTCGACTAAGCTTTGATGACTATATTGAAGGAGCACCAGAACTGGTGGCGGGGATTGCGGCGAGTAGTGTGGCAATCGATTTGGGGGACAAAAAACGCGCCTATCGTCGTAATGGGGTGAAGGAGTACATTGTCTGGCAGGTGTTTGACCAAAAGCTAGACTGGTTTTACTTAGAGGAGGGAGAGTATCTATCCTTCCCTGTAGACGTAGATGGAGTGATCCGCAGTCGCGTCTTTCCAGGTTTATGGTTGGCGGCA
>JBGSVR010000675.1:0-7033 GCA_041752855.1 Thermosynechococcaceae cyanobacterium | reverse complement strand
ATGTTCAATCAGATTCATCGGAGATTCAGTCCATAGCGTTTTCTCTATTTTCTTTTTTCTCTCACCAATAAACCAGCCCTGCTCCCAGGAGGGGATTCATGAATCGGTTTATGGCAAAAACCTATACGGAAGGGAAACTTTGAGACTTGTGTGTACACCGCATTAGCGAGACAGCCACCCAAACAGCCGAGAAAATAACCCCCTTTTTTGTTTGGACTGGAGCTGCCGCAGTTCCTCCTGAAGCGCCTCATATTCTGACCATTCCACTTTTGATTCTGCGACGGTCTGCCACTCACTGAGATCGCGCTGGAGCTGCTGAATGGTACGCCGGAAACTTTCCGCTTGAGCTGTTATATCCGTCACGCTTTGCTCTAAATTCTGATATTTGGCTGGCTCTATTTTTTTTGCGGCGATCTCCACGGCATCTTGAACCTGTTGCTCTAGCCGCTGGATCCGCTGCTGTAGCTCTTGGATTTGAGTCACTTTTGCATTGAACTGCTGCTGTAGCTGGGCATAAACTTGGGAATCAACACCCTGTTCGGTTTTAACCTGCGATTCTTTGACTTGCAGTTCTTTGGCTTGGTTTTCGGCCTGTACCAGTCGTGCCTCAATCTGCTGGATGTGCTGAGTTTGTTGCGCAAGCTGAGCCTCTACATTGGCATGCAGTTGGGGATCAATTTTGGCTGCCACAGCACTCTGTAAAAACGCAATCTGATCTTCAAAGACCGTCACCTGACGCTCTAACTCATGGATATATGCCGCTTGCTGAGCAACTTGAGATTGAAGTGACACCGCCTCTAATGCCAAAACGCCTTGAGTTGCAGCAGTCGTCTGTAGCGTCTCAATTTCTGAGGTAAGACTGCCCACCTGAGCCTGAAGCGCCGCTATTTCTGCATCAGCGCTAGAAACAGGCACGCTGCTCTGCGGCTCATGGATTTCAGCGGGGATCGGGGATTCGACGGACTGTGGAACTGAGGAGGGTTCAGGGAGCGTCGTGTTCGGCAGCGATCGCTCAACAAGTGCCTGAAGGTTGGGATCAATGGCCTTGAGTCGGTAAGCATCTAGCGGAATAGAAGGAGTCAATTCAAGCCTATTGTCGTTCTCGCTGTCGGCGGGTGTAAGCAACTGATAAAGATTACCCGCCTCATCGGCATAGTAAGTATGGGTTGGGGTTGCGTAGTAGCCTACCTCTAGGTTGCGTTCTTCTTGCACAAAGAGTGGAAATTGCGACAGCGCCAATTTAACGGCATCACACTCTGGTTTTGTGCCCCAAAAAATCCGCCCCTGACCAAATTCATCCCATCGATCTGAGTCGATGGCAGGTAGTCCAGCACCCTGAATGGCAGCGTTAACCGATTCAATCTGTATAGCAATCGCTTCACTTCCCGATGGATCTTCTTCTGTATCAAAGCTCGACTCAAAATCAAAGCCGATGGCAAAAGCGTACTGTTTTAAAGTTGTGTTTTGATTCATTGGATATTAAATAACGCCCATAGAGGGCGAATGTGCCTGTCTAGCTTGGTTTATAGCTTAAGTACAATTTTTTTGCATCGCAGTATTAACCACTACGATGGGTGAAACAGGCATTAACGCCTGTAGTATCTTCCTTTCCAGAAGACGCCTACAACGATGCCAATCGTGTGTGTATAGTGTACTTCACCCAAGCTTAGTCCCTCGATATTAAGCTGTACAACTAGCCAAAGGCTAATGAGTATACACAACACCAAAGCCCATAAACTTGAGCTATCAATGGCTCGGCGCACCTCAAATTTTTCTAGAAACAGAACGCCAAGACTGCCAATTGCTAATCCTGCACCCAAAAATAAAAGCGTAAATCCTGTGCGAGTCAACAGGAATTTCATTAGTAAAGACGTGTTGTCTAACTGCCCTAAGATTCGCCCTATCCATAGGTCGGCAGCTTTAACGACGATCACGCTTAAGAGTGCAGCTAAGGTGAGCGATCGCCAGGGTAGATATTTCAATGCATTCACAAGCCTCACTCCCAGTTAAGTGGCAGATGAACTCAAGCATCCCTACCCAATCAACGGTAGGATCAGCTTCAGCATATCCATTTGTGCGCACCTCCTTCAGGACTTTTCATCGAATATGAGCGATTCTGCCACGATCTCTGTCCCGCCTACCCAGTGGGGAACACCCTATCAATCGAAGGCAAAGCGCCTCTTGCTGCTGGGTTCTGGGGAATTGGGGCGTGAGGTTGCCCTAGAAGCAATGCGCTTGGGTATAGAAGTGATTGCAGTAGATGCCTACGCCCATGCCCCTGCGATGCAGATTGCCCATCGCTCCCACGTCATTGCGATGACCGATGGCGACCAGCTTAGGGCGGTGGTGCTGGCAGAACAGCCAGACTTGATTGTGCCAGAAGTAGAGGCGATCGCCACTGCCACGCTGCTAGAGCTTGAATCTGAAGGATGGCGCGTGATCCCCACCGCACGAGCCACCCACCTCACCATGAACCGCGAAGGCATCCGCTGTTTAGCCGCCCAAGAATTAGGACTGCTCACCTCTCCCTATCGGTTTGCCAGCACCGAGGCAGAGTATCGAGGGGCGATCGCAGACCTTGGCTTACCTGCTGTGGTCAAACCCATAATGAGTTCTTCTGGTAAAGGACAAAGCACGCTGCGTACCGCAAAGCAGATTGAACCAGCCTGGAACTACGCTCAAGCAGGTGGGCGTACCCAAGGTCAGCGAGTGATTGTAGAAGGGTTTGTGCCCTTTGACACAGAAATTACGCTGCTGACGGTACGCGCTGTAGACGGCACTCACTTTTGCCCGCCCATTGGACATATCCAAGTCGATGGCGATTACCGCGAGTCTTGGCAGCCCTGTGTGCTGTCGCCGCAGACTTTAGAAAAATGTGAGGCGATCGCCGCAGCCATTACGTCAGCCTTAGGGGGATGGGGACTTTTTGGCGTTGAGCTGTTTATTCAGGGCGACCCGAGTGGTGAACAGACCGTTTATTTCAGCGAAGTCAGCCCTCGACCCCACGATACGGGGATGGTCACAATGGTGAGCCAAACCATGTCTGAGTTTGAGCTGCATGTGAGAGCCATTCTAGGGCTACCCATCGGCAGCATTGATATGATTGGGCCTGGTGCCTCAGCGGTTATTTTGGCCTCAGCGGCTGGCAACAATCCCACCTTTACAGGCATGGACGTTGCCCTACAGGTTCCCACCAGCAAACTACGCCTCTTTGGAAAGCCCACCTGCCGCAAAAACCGACGGATGGGCGTTGCTCTGGCGCTAGGCGATACGACGGATCAGGCCAGAGAACGCGCAAAAGACTGTGCCTCAAAGGTTAGCGTTACGACTGAATCGTAAATAATGCCATAACCCCGCCAAATTTCAGATATGCCGCCCCAAGATTTCCATAGGGCCTTCCACACTCCCGCTCAAAAACTGCTTGAGATAGGCATTGTCTACGGTATCTAATTCATCTACAGTGCCTTGCCACTGCACCTTGCCCTGGTACAGCAAAATCAGTCGCTGCCCCGTGCGGCGAATGGTGCTGTGCTGGTGACTGACGATCGCATAGGTTTCACAGCCGGAGGTTTTTTGGAGCCGCACAATTAAATCTTCAATCACCGTGGATGCAATAGGATCAAGCCCTGCGGTGGGTTCGTCGTATAGCAAAATTTGAGGGTCATCCGCTGCATCGTCAGGGTCATCTAGAATAGCTCTCGCAAAGCTGACGCGCTTTCGCATCCCGCCAGATAACTCAGATGGGTAAAGCTTCGCAATTCCTGGTAGACCCACTAGCTCTAATTTTTCCTCCACCAGCTCCCGAATTCGACGACGCGGCAGCTTTGAGTGCTGATAGAGATAAAACCCAACGTTCTCCGCCACGTTTAGAGAATCAAATAGAGCCGCCTGCTGAAACACCATACTCATCCGTAAAGGCCGATTGGGGTCATCAATCGCCGTTAGGCTGCGCTGCCCGTTGAGATAAATTTCCCCTGCATCTGGCGCTAGCAACCCCGCCATAATCCTCAACAGCGAGGACTTACCCGTGCCGGAAGGCCCCAAAATCGTCAAAGATTCGCCTGGATAAATTGCTAGATCAACTCCATCGAGGATTGTGCTGTTTCCAAAGCGTTTAGAGATGCCTTTGAGTTCAATCAGGGGCGTGGTCATAGGGCAAATTAGCGTGCAATATCCAAAGCAAAAAATCCCTCGTTCGATTCGATTAAATCATGTTTCAGGGGGATGCCATTCCAAATTGAACCGACTAACATTGAAATAGGTTGATTAGAAATCAAAATCGAAGCAAGTCAAACAAATCAAATATTTATATCTTTGCGTGATTTAGATCACAATCTTTAGCGATCCAGCGTACGCGAATTCCAAAAGAGATATGAAATGCTGAATGAGTTTGCCCAGAGCGTTTCGGTTTTAAGCAGCCATCCAGTGAGGTAGAGCCATGATGAATCGAACATTGAAAACGTTAGGAAGCACAGTTATTCTAAGTGGCGCTCTTGTTCTGTTGGGGGGGCAGGGTGCAGCTCATGCCACGCCAGCGGCAGTGAAGATTGCCAGCATTAACACCCAAGACTACACCGAGATCCTGCGAGTGGTGCCCAAGACGGCAGAAGACTACTACAACCAGGGGCTGGCTCTGCACGGTCAAGGGCAGTTTACAGCCGCTATTGAAAAAATTAGCCGAGCGGTAGATCTAGAGCCAGACAACGCGGATTACTACTTTAGTCGAGGGCTGGCCTATGCCGATTTAGGCAATCAAACCCTAGCCATTCAGGATTACGGTCAGGCGATCGCCCTCGATGGTCAGCTTGCCTCTGCCTATTACAACCGAGGAAGAGCCAGATTTGCGCTGCGGCAGACAGAAGGGGCGATCGCAGATTTTTCCGAGGCGCTTGCCATTGATTCTGGCTTTGTGGCGGCCTACTACGGACGGGGCATGGCCTACTACGACAAAGGGGATGTGCAGATGGCGCAAAAAGACTATGGGCAAGCCAAACGACTGAACCCTCAACTCGCCGAAGCATTTTACGATAAAGGTTTTATGCGTCCTCTGGTGGGGGGCGATACCAACCCTCGCTAAGCGATGCTTGGGCGATCGCCTGTCAAACGATAGTGGCGGTAATCTTCTAAAATCTGCTGATGATCAAAGCAAAGGGGAGTGGGCAAGGCCGAAAGGTCAAATAGCCCCACTGCCTTTGCATCATCGGCGGCGATGGGGGTGCCGATGGCTTCGGCAATAAAGACCACGCTGAGGGTGTGCTTTCGCGCATCCCGAGCGGGATCTGAGTAAACGTAAAACTGCTCTAACAGGTGAATATTGAGAGACGTTTCCTCTGCTGCTTCCCGAATGGCGGCAGATTCGACGGTTTCGCCATAGTCTACAAAGCCCCCTGGCAAAGCCCAACCGAACGGCTCGTTAAGGCGCTCGATCAGGACAATTTTGTCACTCAGCTCAATAATGATATCGACCGTCGGGGCTGGATTACGATAGGTCATAAAGCGTTAGCTCATGTTGGGCGAAGGAGGAGGGTTTGCGCCATGAGTCCGCAAGTATCCGAGGAATTGACCCACAGTCCTGAAGCGTTCCGCACCTTTGTCAGATATCTCAACACCAAAGTTTTCCTTTGCCTCATGGAGCCAGTCAATATAGTCTAAGGACTCCACGCCAAGGTCAGAAAAGGTGGTCGTGAAATGAATTTTGCCTAGGTCTGCATCACCGCGAAAGTATTCTCGGAACCAATGCAATAGTTTTTTGCATGGAACACAGGATTCTTCGAGAGATGAAGAAATTGCTTCAACATCAACTCCACAGATTTCACATTTCATCGAATTTTATAGAAATTCTGGTTAAATCCGTTACAACCTATAGGGGCGCAAGGCCTTGCGCCCCTACAAAATGATGCATTTTACCAACCATTTCCTGATATATTCACGGTCTTAAGAATCCGCAAAGATATAGCGGTATAGCTCACTGGGGTCTGGCTCGGGGCTTTGTTCGGCAAACTCAACGGCTTCTTCAACCAGCGCCTGAATTTTTTGGTCAATCGCCTTCAAGTCCTCAGCACTGGCAAGTTCATTCGCCAGCAAATAGCGCTCAAGCTGCTTAATCGGGTCGCGGGCTAACCACTCATCCTTTTCATCCTTTGATCGCAGCTCATCGGGGTCAGCCAAGGAGTGCCCTCGGAAGCGGTAGGTGAGGCACTCAATCAGCGTAGGGCCTTCTCCGGCACGGGCACGAGCCACAGCTTCTTGGGCGATCGCCCTCACCGCCAGCACGTCCATCCCGTCTACTTCATAACCGGGCATCCCAAACACGCTCGCCTTTTGGTAGATCTCTGTTTGAGACGAAGCGCGTTCGTGAGCCATCCCGATCGCCCACTTGTTGTTTTCAACCACGTAAAGGATCGGCAGTTTCCACAGCGCCGCCATGTTGAGGCATTCAAAAAACTGACCATTATTGGTGGTGCCATCGCCAAAGAAAGCCGCCGTCACCTGGTCTGCGGATTGATCGCCCAGGGCATTGCGACGATAGTGAGTCTGGAACGCTGCCCCTGTCGCAATGGGGATACCTTCCCCAATAAAGGCAAACCCGCCCAATAAATTATGCTCGGCTGAGAACATGTGCATCGAGCCACCCCGCCCTCGACTGCATCCTGTCTCCTTGCCAAATAGCTCTGCCATGACCTGACGGGCAGGCACCCCTGCACTGAGGGCATGGACGTGATCTCGATAGGTACTGCACGTATAGTCATCGGGGCGCATGGCCTTAAGAACACCCGTCGAAACCGCCTCTTGACCGTTGTAAAGGTGAACAAACCCAAACATTTTGCCGCGATAGTACATCTCCGCGCACTTATCTTCAAAGCCACGACCCAGCACCATATCTTCATAGAGGACAAGACCTTCCTCCCGCGTAATTTGGGCGGTTGGGGCAGGCATTTTGGGGAGAACGCGATCTTGAACCATGAATTATCCTTCGTCGGGTGCCTTACGAGACATAACGTGAAAACATGAGAAGAGCGAATAAAATATATGC
>JBGSVR010000674.1:0-6818 GCA_041752855.1 Thermosynechococcaceae cyanobacterium | reverse complement strand
ATTTAATTGCGTTCAATTTAAGACCCTCACCCCCAACCCCTCTCCCAGAACGGGAGAGGGGAGCAAGAGTCCTTAAGATCCATTCATGTTCTCCTTCTCCCCTTGTGAGAGAAGGGGTTAGGCGTTGCCCTGAGCTTGCCGCAGGGGGATGAGGGAGTGCAAAGCGCATCACTGCCAAGCAATTCTTTAGGTTATTTAATCCATGATCCTTAGCGTTTCGTAGAGACGCACATACTTTGCACCCCTACGACCAATAACTTTATAGGTGACAATTTTAGACATGGCGACCGACGTACAAACCCAAGACTCCACAATCAAATATGGTGAGCGGCTCATTGATGAAGGGAAACTCATCACCTTCCCAAACCCGAGGGTAGGGCGTCGGTTTTCAATTCAGATTACCCTGCCAGAATTTACCTGCAAGTGCCCTTTTTCTGGCTATCCAGACTTTGCCACTATCTATGTCACTTATGTACCCGACCAGCGCGTTGTAGAGCTAAAGGCCATCAAGCTGTATATCAACAGCTACCGCGATCGCTATATCTCCCACGAAGAGTCGATCAACCAAATCTTAGATGATCTTGTTGCCGCCTGTGACCCGCTAGAGATGACTGTCAAAGGGGACTTTACGCCTCGCGGCAATGTGCATACGGTGGTTGAAGTGACGCATCAAAAATAGGGTTTAATAACGTTGGGCAGATGTTGTTTGCCCAACGTTATTAAACTCAAAACCTTGAACCCACAAGCCTTAAGGGTTTTTTAGAAAATTAGGTTCTGTATCCACGGTGGGCGAGGGTTTTGTTGAAGAAGGCTTAAAAGTTAAGCTTTTTTGCATCGACTCAAGCTGCTTTTCCGTAAGCGATAACCGAACCTTCAGCGTAGAATTTTCTGAAATTAGCGTACTGTTTTGAGCTTGCGCTGTTTTAAGCTGCTGCTGTATGGCTAGCCCCTGCTGCTGAAAAGTAGTTAACTGCTTTTGAGCCGATGCAAGATCCTTTTGCAGCTTGCCTCTAGAGGTAATGGTTGCAGTGTTTTGATCTTTTAAGAGCTGCATTTGCTGAGTGACTTGATCTAACTCGGTTTTAGTTCGCGCCAAGTCGCGATCTTTTTGCTGAAGATTACTAATTTGCCAGATTGCCAATCCAGAAAAAAGCCCCACTACCGCAAAGAATGACAGCAGTATCCAAAGCTGTTTGCGCTGTCCCACGATCAGTTGTCTCCTCTCATTACCATGAGGTTAAGGCTTAAAAAACGCTCCAGAATTGAATATTACCCTATTCTCAATCTCTTCTTTGAGTTCGTATGGTGCGCGAAGGCGTCAGAAGTGGCTATGGCGCTTTGGGTTTCGCCATGACTAATATTCCCATTGTGTCGACGGCGATCGCATAGTGTCGAACTGCCTCAAAGCCTGCTTGGGTAGCCAGCTCAACTTGCTGTGGCCCTGTCGGAAATCGCGCAATGCTGGTTTCTAGATAGGCGTACTCTTCTTTAAGGTCAAATCGGCTGGCAATGGGTACCACAATCTGCTGCAAATACCATCGCTGAAACTGCTGCATGATGGCTGATGTAGGGCGATTGAAATCTAAAATAGCGGCACTTGCACCTGGCCTAAGCACGCGATAGATTTCGCTCAGCGCCTTGGGGATATCTACGACGTTTCTGAGTCCGTAGCCCATCGTAATTGCATCTACGGCGTTATCTGGTAAGGGCAAGGTCAGAACGTCGGACTCAATCCATTCAATAGCGTCTGCCCAAGGCAGCTTCTGGGCGCGGGTTTTGGCAACGTCTAGCTGCCGCTGTGAAAAATCAATGCCGATAACCTGTCCCTGTCCGCGCAGCGTCCGTGCAGTCATGAGGGTCAAGTCTCCACTCCCGCAGCACAGATCAACGTTAAGGCCATGGGGTTTAGGGTTTGCCCATCGAATCGCCATTTGTTTCCAGACGCGGTGCTGGCCTAGGCTTAGCCATGCGTTGAGCTGATCATAGACGGGGGCAATTTCATCAAATAAAGCCTGAACCTGTTGGGAGGGGACGGGGTTCATACAAAATTATGCTTGGCTGGGTGGAGGGAAACGTTATGGACGCAATTAAGCTGCGCGGTCTTGTCGGTACAGATATTGCTGAAACCCAATAAAAACTTCATTGATGGTTACAATGGTTCTTAATTCTGTGACTGCATCACGAATATCGCGATATTTCAACTCTAGCAGCTGCGGTAATTTAGTCCGATCCAGTTCGCCTGCCTAACTGTGTCGTTCCATTTTCTGCTGGAATTCTTCTCGCAAACAGGCAGCTAAGGCTGGCACCTGAAGAGCGCGATGCACTAGGTCGTCTTCGGCTTCCCCAATATAAATCCGCACAATATCGGCAACGGTGACGTTGTGGTTATCTTGATGGATACGTTCCACACTGTCCCCCGCCCCAATCTCGCCTTCTTGCACCACTGAAAAATAAATGCCGCTCAAACGGCTGCTGAGAAACCGCTTGACCATATCGTCTCGACCAAATTTGAGGTTGAGCTTATAGCAGGGAAAACGCGGCTGCGTTACCATCACCTCGGCATTGCCAATGCGAAAGCGATCGCCAATATTGACGTCGGTTTCTGACAAGCCCTCAGTGCTAAGATTTTCGCCAAACGCGCCCCAAGGAAAATCCTGATTGGGGAGTTCCTGTCGCCAGTAGGGGTAATGTTCTGTCGCATAGGCGTAAACGGCTTTCTCAACGCCGCCATGAACGCTCAGATCTGCCTGTCCATCTCCCTCTAGATTCAGGGTTCTCATCATGATGCGTCCTTCTACGGGCGCTTTGAAGATGCCCGTAGAGACTGACTTCCCTTTCCAGCTCACCTCACGGGGATATCCAACATTGACCGATATAACCTGCATGGGTGTTCAACCTTTTCTAAACACTTTAGTGACCCTATCGACAAGAAGTCTATTCTGACTCAGTCTTAATATTGAGACAAACCGTTTTGAGATCGCACGATGGAGTCAATACAATTGTTCCAACATCCACTGTGGCATGATTCAATCGCCGCCTTCATCACCCTAGCCCTAGCGCTGCTGTGGCTGCGAACAATGGATGCGATCGCCCATCAAGGTTGGCTAGAACCCAAACTCAGCCGCAAGATCATCCACATTGGGACAGGGCCATTCTTTGTATTGTGCTGGCCTTTTTTTAGCGATGACTACAGCGCGCGCTATTTTGCCGCGTTAGTGCCGCTTAGTATTACGGTACAGTTTATTGCCATTGGATTGGGCTGGATTCAAGACCCAGCGGCAGTCAAAGCCATGACTCGTACAGGCAACCCTAAAGAAATTCTGCGTGGGCCGCTGTATTACGGCTTGGTATTTGTGATCTGTACTATCTGCTTTTGGCGCACCTCACCTGTGGGTATTGTGGCGCTAATGCTGATGTGTGGCGGCGATGGGCTGGCGGATATTGTAGGCCGTCGCTTTGGTGTTCATAAACTGCCGCTGAATCCTGAAAAAAGCTGGGCTGGTTCTGCGGCAATGTGGGTCGGCAGCTTTGGGTTTGCGTGGGCAATGCTGGTCTGGTTTGGACATCTTGGGCTATTGTTTCTTCCCCTAGGTGCAACCGTAGCAACTGTGGCGGCGATCGCCCTAATCGCCACCTTCGTAGAGGCGCTACCCTTGCGGGACATTGATAATCTCACGCTGACCGGAACTGCGATCGCCCTTGGCCTGTGGTGGTTTTAAGCTTCATAGCATGAAACAATATGTCGTATTGAAATGCTTGGCTCAGCGAATCAGGGCTGTAGCTGCCCATGCCAACCTTTGAGGGAATCAAATCACTATGACCCACTCCAATCCTCCACCGTCTGGGTCTAAAAAACCGCGATCGCCGTGGATGTGGGTTGGCTTAGGCTGCGGCATTACCGTTTTGTTAACCTTTGGCGGCTGCGTTGCATTTTTGGGTTTTGTCGGCAACCGAGCCGTCCAAGAAGTGAGTAAGCCGCTTGACCAAAAAGAAGTGCTAGATAAGCTGGGCGACACACCTATTTACCAACCCAGTACGTTTAACGAAATGATGACCAAAGGCGCACGCATTGGTAGCTCCCTTTTTCCAGGCGAGATGGTTTCTGCCGCAGCCTTTGATACCAGCGATGAACCCACACAGGTAATTGACTGGTATCAGCAGCAGCTTCAGGCTACAGGCTATAAAAAAATACAGTCCTCCTCAACGAATCAAATTACCCAGGCAGGTTTTCAAAAAGCGTCAGAAAGCATCATTGTTCAGGTTCAAGAGGCGACTGCTGCAACAAGCTCACAAAAGTACACGTTTCTTTTAATGCGGATGAAAGCACCAGTCTCCAAAGCGTCTCCTTAAAGACTGCCATCTGGAATTTCTTCGCGAAAATCGAGAATGCTCTGCATACTTTCTTTCACTAAACCCCTCAGGTCTTGGCTTAGAGGCACAGTGCTATTGGGGCCAAACCACTTATCAAAAACGGCAATGGAAGAGGGTTTATTTTTAACAAAGCCCTGCATAAAGCTCAGCAAAGCATAGTTGGTTCTATCTGTAAGCCTCGAATTGTTTTCAGGCACCATACAAGCAACGCCTTCTTTAGAGTAAGGATAGCCATCCACCTGAAAGTTTTTATTGGCGGTTTGTTGGAGCCAGCCTTCTAGAAGCAGACCATCCCCAGCAAAGCCATCAATTTTGCCGTCTTGGAGCGCCTTATAGCCTTCAGCACGGTCTTTAAACAGCACAAGTTGAGCTTTGGGCTGTGTCCGTCGAATGGAGTCTTCATTGGTGGTCTTAGACAGTGCGCCAATACGCTTACCCACCAAAGATTCCGGTCCGGCAAGGGCTGTACCGCGCTTAACCAGTAAGCGGGTTCCGGTAATGCCGTAGCTCACGGAAAAATCAATGAGTTTATCTCGCTCCCAAGTAAAGCTGCTGCTGTCGCAGACAATATCAACGTCCCCAGACTGAAGTTTAGGAATTCGCTCCCCTGGCGTGAGCGCCACCAGCTTAAGCGTAATGGGACGCTTAAGTTCCTTTTCAAGCTGCCCTTTGATGAGCTGGAGCATATCTACGGAGTAGCCGACAAGCTGCCCTTTGTCATCGGCGTAGGCAAGGGGAAAGGCGTCTTTACTGGTGCCTGCGGTGAGAACGCCCGTTTTGGCAATTTTTTCTAACACAGTCTGGGCAGAAACAGGCTGCAACGGCACTAAAAGCGCCAGTAGCATTCCTGAAGCAACTATTTTGAGGGGATTAAACGTCAGCAACGCTCGTTTTTGCAGCATATTCAGCATTTCTTAAAACAGCAGCATTTGGGTGAATATGGCACGTATCTTACCACTGCCAGCAAGATGCGCCATGTTACATTCTTTGTCAAAGAATAACGTTACTCAGCCCTCTACTCACAGTCAAAGAATTCTTGAAACTTGGGGTACAGTGAAGGTGTAAATGGCGATAGCTGCGCACCAAGAGTCCGCTGTACAACAGGATTCGGCATCGATTTGGCAATTGCTATAAAGGGTTTGATTAGCCCATTGCTGCCTGCATTAAGCTAAATTTTAGGGTTTTATCCGTGCTGCACTTCAAGAAAACCAGTTTAGTGAATGCATCGCCTAACGCTGTGTGGCGGTTCCATGAGCGCCCCGATATTTTGCAAATCCTTACTCCGCCTTGGCAGCCCGTCCAGATTGTTCGGCGAGAGGGCGGGCTAGACGTTGGCGCTATCTCTGAGTTTCGGCTGTGGATTGGCATTGTGCCCGTGCAGTGGGTGGCAGTGCATACGGCCTGTGAGCCAAACCATTATTTTGTCGATGAACAGCAAACGGGGCCAATGGCGTTCTGGAAGCATCGACATCAGTTTGAGATACAAGTGGATGAACAAGGCAATCCCCACACCTTGCTGACTGATGCCATCGACTACGCATTACCTGGCGGTGAGCCAATTGAGCAACTGCTGCAATGGTGGGTGAATAAACGCCTCTCAGATATGTTTGACTACCGCCACCAGGTCACGCGGCAGCATTGCGAAACGATGCGTGAGCGCCAATGAGCATTCCCGTCGCGTTAACCATCGCCGGATCCGATAGCGGCGGCGGCGCAGGTATCCAGGCGGATCTGCGCACCTTTGCCTTTCATAAGGTTCATGGCACTAGCGCTCTTACCTGCATTACTGCACAAAACACCCTAGGCGTAAGTCGCGTGGATGCACTCCCGCCAGAATCGGTGGTGGCACAAATTGAGGCTGTTGCGTCAGATATTGGGTTTGGGGCGGTCAAAACGGGAATGCTGCTGAACCTCGACATTATTGAGGCGGTTGCCGCAGCCTTAGATCGTTGGCCTGCTGCTTTAGTGGTCGATCCGGTGATGGTGTCGCGCACGGGGGCGCAGTTGATTGATGATAGGGCGATCGCCACTCTAACCCAAGCCCTTATCCCCAAGGCGTTGATTGTTACCCCCAATCGCTACGAGGCTCAGATCTTGGCAAACATGGAGATTGACACCCTAGATGCCATGAAAGCCGCAGCTTATAAAATTTATGCCCTTGGCTCTAAAGCAGTCCTAGTCAAAGGCGGCGCAATGATGGGCAATCTCAAAGGCATTGATGTTTGGTTTGACGGGGATGAGTGGGCGGTACTTGAAACTGAGCAGGTAGACACTCCCCATACCCACGGCACAGGCTGTACCTTATCGGCTGCGATCGCCGCAAACCTTGCCCTCGGCAAAGCACCCAAAACAGCGGTACAGAGTGCCAAGCAGTATGTCACCCATGCGCTGAAGCACTCCCTCGCAATTGGCAAAGGTCAAGGGCCAGTCGGTCACTGGTTTGTGCT
>JBGSVR010000673.1:0-8700 GCA_041752855.1 Thermosynechococcaceae cyanobacterium | reverse complement strand
GGGAATGGACATGCCGCTCATCGCACTTTGGGGTTTAGGGAATGCTGCCCTATTGTTAGTCGCCTATCTCTTTGGCTCTATCCCGACGGGCTATCTTTTAGGACGATCGCTCAAAGGCATTGATATCCGCGAGTATGGGTCGGGTTCTACGGGAGCCACAAATGTGTTGCGGGTAGTGGGAAAAGGTGCCGGAGCAACGGTTTTGGGGGTGGATATGCTAAAGGGCGCAATGGCGATCGCCCTTGTCAAACTCGCCTACCAATCTGGTTCTGTACTGCTAGCTTGGGCACCCCCCCTGAAGTTGACCCGACGCAATGGTTTGCCTGGGTTGCCGTTTTAGCGGGGCTAGCAGTGGTGTTGGGGCACAGCAAATCCGTATGGCTCAATTTTTCGGGCGGAAAATCCGTTGCGACAGGGCTGGGGCTTTTGCTAGCGCTGAACTGGCAGGTGGGTCTATCAGCATTTGCAATATTTGGCGTAGTGCTGGCACTGTCTCGGATTGTGTCTTTAAGTTCAATTGTGAGTGTGTCTTCAGTCTCTGTGCTAATGGTGGCTTTACATCAGCCTTTAGCCTATATCCTGTTGGGGCTGGTGGGCGGAAGCTATGTTGTGATTCGCCATCAAACCAATATTCAAAGACTATGGGCAGGCACTGAGCCGCGATTGGGTCAGCAACGCTCCGACGAAGAGTTAAAGCCTGAAGCATAAGAATGTCATCGGGAAACTGTCGGAAAATCCCCAAAGAGGCTAAATCAATATCGTCTAAAGGCATTGTCAAAGGTTGATTAGTGATTAATGACTTCCAAAAAGGCATAAACAGCAGGTGTATATAGCCCATTGGCAAAAACAGCAGCACCAATCGATCTCATCAACGGCTTAGGTAAGCTATACACTTGAATATTTGTTGGAATGGGTTCAGCCGCCAATCGCGGCAAAATTGTGGCTCCTATTCCTTGCGAAACTAAGTTAACGATCGCCGCATCGGTTTCAACTTCATAGGTCGCCTGTAGCGAATAACCCGCCTGCTGAACATGCTCAAAGACGCGCTGCATCATCACATCGTGAACAGGTGGCAAAATTAGAGACTGTTTAGTGAGATCGTGCCAGGTTAATGTATCAGAACTGAGTTGAAACGTGGATGGAAATAAAGCAAGATACTCATCTTTTAAAACCTCCCAAGCCTTAAACTCTTGACCTGTCGGCAAAAAGGTAAATCCAATGTCTGAGCGTCCCTCCCGTAACGCTTGCTCAACGAGTAAATAATCGTCATGCTCCGTCAGGCTAAGGGTAATAGCCGGAAAGCGCTGATGAAACGTTGCAATCAGCGAAGGCAGCAGATGGGTTGCCACACTCCGAAAAGACGCAATTCGGATTTGCCCTCCGTCTAAACCTCTTGCGAGAGCCGCCTCTTTAATAATCTCACCAGAATGCCTGAGAATGGCCTGGGCGTGATCAGTAATGCGCTCCCCCACAGGCGTTAAGTATGCTCCCTGACGATTTCTTGAGGTCAGGATAACACCTAGACTGTTTTCTAACGTGGCGATCGCATGACTGACGGCTGATTGCGACATTTCTAATCGAAGCGCTGCCGCACTAAATGAGCGCTGCTCTGCAACAGCGATCAACACTCTGAGTTGAGATAACTTGATGGGTGATTTGTCTTTCATTGACATTTCGGCTGAACGCTTAACGCAGTGGTCTTACTCGATGATCGAAAAATCTATTAAAGTTGCTCATACAAAGCATGAATATTTGTTTTTGTAGTTTTTGATACAGAAAGATAAGCTATGAGTATCAATAAAAAAGAAGACACGTCACATGAAATCCACTTATTACAGTTTTCAACCGCCTCAAGTGGTGTTCAACGCCATTCAGACCTTGGGGCGAGCAGTAGACGATCTGGTTGGCAGCGTTTTGCGTATCCTCACCTCATCAAGTGAACCTCGCGTTTGGCAAACCCATGATTTGTCTGGTCAGACGTTTTGGAATGCGGTCGATCCGGTGACGGGTCAATCTATTAAATCCATTTCGGCAGACGAGTTACGCATTTGGATTGAAGAACGGTACGCCTGATTAGCTCTGTCTATCGTTAGAGTTCACTTATGGTTTAGGTGAGAGTAAAATACATTGTGCAAGGCCATAGGGACTAAGCATCATCAACTTGATATGTAAAGCCTGCGAGCAATCCGGTACAGGGCTTAGGGATGGGAAAGGCAAAATCACTGACTTTACTTGTTCCCAAGCCTAAAGAAATAAGAGCCTCTGCAAATTTAACCCCCGCACTAACGCCCTCAATGACGGGGACACCAATCTCTTCACTTAAAGAAGCTGCCAAGTCAGCCATCCCGCCGCAGCCCAGTACAATTGCCTCGGCATGATCTTCTTTAATAGCTAAACGACATTCCTCGGCAATGATTTTACGAGCGCTAGAGCCTTCTACCTCTAGCTCTAGCACGGATAAGTCTGTAGCTCGAATGCTGGAGCAAAAATGATTCATGCCGTAGTTATTGACTAAGTGCTGAGCAATCACTCGTGTACGACTTAAGGTTGTGACAATCGCAAACCGCGTTGTAATAAAGCTAGCGGCATGCATCGCAGCTTCAGCCATCCCGATGACTGGGCCACGGGCTACTTCACGGGCAGCGCGCAGACCCGGATCGCCAAAGCAGGCAATCACATAGCCATCTATCCCTTCCGCTTCTCCTTTACGAACTTCATCTAAAAGGCCAAGGACGCTGAGGGCTTCATCGTAATGACCTTCAATGGTGATAGGCCCCATCTGCGGATTGCAGGCAATGATTTCGGTGTAAGGGCTGGCGATCGCCCTTGCTGCCGCACCAATTTTTTCAGTCATGCTAGCCGTTGTATTAGGGTTAATGACCTTAATTTTCATAGGTTCTTTGAGCTACAGATAAATGGTGAGCAAAAGTTTGGATTTATCGGTGAATACTGTATACAATAGTTGCATACGATTTTTGTGTGCAATCACATCGTAGCTTAGCCTTCGTTCTAAAAGAGTGTCGTAGGCTAGCAAATGCTTTGATGCATGGGAAAATTACCGCTGCTAGCAGCACATTATGGAATCATGTTCAAGTTCATTGAAGTGTCCTCAATGCGATTCTCAAAGAATCTGCAAGAATGGGTATCGGCGCGGAAAGCAAAACTATCGTTGCGGACAATGCCAGCGGCAGTTTATTGAGTTTTACGCACAGCGGGGCTACTCTGAAGACGTCAAACGAATTTGTTTGAGGATGCATGAGTATGGACTAGGCGCACGGCAAGTTGAGCGCTTGACTGGTGTTTGTCATAGCACTATCCATAGCTGGATTCGGCAGTCTAGAGGGCAGGTCAAAGCTTCTGAATAGAAGCGCTGATAGGGTTTGTTGATTAAGACCGTGAGAGAATTCGTGTCTCTAAAATGTCTTCGATGCTGGTGCTTCTTTGAAGTAAGGCTCGTGCATTTAGGGCAGATTCAATGCCGTTGAGATGGTCGATGGCGGCGGTTACGGCGGCTTCAGTTTCTCCGGCTGCAATGTGGTTGAGAATTTTACTATGCTCGTCGTCTCCACAGATCGGCATGTTCCGCACTTCATAGAAGAATGCCAGGGAAGTCTGCGGCACTAGCTCTTTGAGAAAACGCCCTAGAAACTGGTTCGTGCAGAGTTCAGCCAGTCGAAGATGGAATTGAACCGACAGGCGCGTTAGTCGAGGAATATCTTTGTGGTCACAGGCATCCCGTTCTTCGGTAATGAGCGATCGCAATGCTTCAATTTGTTCCGGTGTGATGGACTGGGTGATAGACCGGATGATGGCTGCCTCTGTGAGTCGCCACGCCTCATAAATTTGCTTGGCTTCATCTAAAGAAAGAACGGCAACAAAGGCACCTCGATGGGGTTCTAGCTTCACCAGTCGGTCATGGGATAATCGCTGTAAGACTTGACGAATAATGGTGCGGCTGACCTTATAGTGTTCTGCTAAAAGGTTCTCGCCCAATTTTGTATCTGGCGCAAGACGACGCTCAAGAATGGCGTTGTAAAGTTCGGTGTAGATAAAATCTTCCGTTGGTTTTTCGATGGCCTGAGGCTTGGGCGTGTACGAATCGGTTTGCATATTGAAGCTGACCTGCTTAAGAGGAGTCGTATAACCAAGGGATGGTTTCAACGAGTTAGGCAAACCACGATCTGCCCCTAGAGCAATATTACCCGTGGAAGGTAAAGTGTCGCTACCCTCCCCTTTCTGGTCAGTTTTCATCATTTAAAACGCTCCAATTGGTTTGCTAGGGGGAACCCGTCCATGTCCGTTCAGCCATCTAGCGTCACGCTGAGCAGGGCTATGGTTGTGAACGTTTACTGATATTTCAAAGTTGAAATCTATAAAGCGTATTGAAGAATACATTTTTACTCTGAAAAACTGTGTACAACTTTTGTATACAAAAACTATTCACAACTTTCGTCTACAAAAATTGTATCGGATAAGCCAGTTTTTTCAAACGCTACCCCCTTAACTAAAGTCATGTCGTCTTTGGCTTGCTGTACTTTAAGCACTGCGACTTGAACCTTGATCAAGGCTGGGTTCTGACTATTTGCGATATTTCCTTTGATGCAGTTCCACCGTTTTCAGGCAGGAGAAACTCATGACCACTGATATTGAAAGTAGAGTCGGGGCAAATCGCACAACCAGTTCTGCGGTAGAAGATATCGGCGTTGCTTTGTCGAGTGCAGCAGCAGGGGTTACGCTTCGGTCTGTCACAAAAAAGTATGGTTCCTTTACGGCAGTTGAAAACCTGAACTTAGACATTGCAGCAGGGTCTTACTGCTGTTTGCTCGGCCCCAGTGGCTGCGGCAAAACAACGGCACTGCGGATGGTGGCAGGGCACGAAGATATTACGAGCGGCGAAATTATTATCGGCGATCGCCGCGTTAACAACATCCCAGCCGCCAAGCGCAACACTGCCATGATGTTTCAGAGCTATGCGCTATTCCCTCATAAAACCATCTGGCAAAATATTGAGTTTGGCCTCAAGATGCGAAACGTACCAGAGCCAGAGCGCAAACAGCGCGTCGATGAAATTCTTGAGCTGGTGGGGCTAACCCATACCGCCAGCCGTAAGCCCACTCAGCTAAGCGGCGGTCAACAGCAGCGAATCGCCTTAGCCCGCGCCTTAGTTACACGTCCCCAAGTGCTGATGCTAGATGAACCTCTCAGTGCGCTCGACGAAAATCTGCGGGTGCGGATGCGGACAGAGCTTC
Source organism: Thermosynechococcaceae cyanobacterium (assembly GCA_041752855.1). GTDB lineage: Bacteria > Cyanobacteriota > Cyanobacteriia > Thermosynechococcales > Thermosynechococcaceae > JAAURS01. The sequence goes on along the minus strand of JBGSVR010000673.1, from coordinate 3,451 downwards.
GCAAAATTCAAAAACAGTTTGGCCTCACCTTTATTCAGGTCACACACCACGTCGAAGAAGCCTTCTCCCTTTCAGATCAAGTTGTGGTCATGAGCGACGGACATATTGACCAAGTGGGAACGCCCACCGATATCTTTACAACCCCCGCCTCACAGTTTGTCGCTAAGTTTATGGGCGACAACAACATCTTTACGGGCAAGGTTGTGAAGTCAACACCGGAAGCCAACGGCAAAGACCTGATTCAGCTTGACATCAGCGGTATTGGCTCTATGTTTTGCATGGGTCAGGCTGTGCCTGTCGGGACTGAAGCAGCCTGCTGCGTTAGACCAGGGGTGCTTCACCTAGAGCCTTACGCAGGCGCTGCGCCTGCAACGCCCAAGGTTAATAGTTTACCTGTACGCATTGTGGCAGTTGAGCTGACGGGCTTTGTCACCCGTGTTTCTCTGATGGCAGAGGCCACGGGTCAAGAACTGCTGTGTCAGGCACGTACCACGGACTGGTGGGACACCAACTTCCAGGAAGGTCAGCTTGTGAATGCAAGCTGGTCAGCCAAGGACTGTGTTTTCCTAGCGTACTAGCAGCCTCGTTTTTCTATTCCCCATTCAATTTATTTGGTGCTGAAGGATATGACCCAAATTAGTCGTCGTCAAGTGATTAGAACTGGTTTAGCGGCGGGGGCAACATTAGTCGCCGCGAGCTGCGGAGCCAAGAAAGAGTCGGCCTCTAGCAGCGGCCCCACCATCATTACAAACAAGATTAAAGATGTAACGCTTCGTTTAATTGGGACAGGCGCGGCTCAAATTAACGAAATTAAGGAACAGGCCGAAAAAGATTTAGGCTTCAAAATTAAGCTGCGCGCCCTCAGTACAGAAGAAAATAATCAGATTGCCATTACCCAACCTAAGCAATACGACATCTTTGATGGCGAATATTTTAGCCTGCCGCTTGTGTTCCCATCAGGGAGTCTCCAGCCCATTGACATTAAAAAAATCAAAGCTTACGACAAAATTACGCCCATCTTTACCAAAGGTGAATTAGGTGCCGGGTCAAAGGTGAATCAGTCTCAGGGCACCTCACCCTACAAGGTCATGTATGCCAAAGGAGCAGACTCTAAAGAATTTGCAGATGGACCAACGGATTTTGCCACCCTGATTCCGTTTCAGTACAATGCCGATACCTTAGGCATTCGCCCTGATTTAGTGAAGGGTGACATCAGCTCTTGGGCAGAGCTATTTAACCCCGCATATAAGGGAAGAACCGCCATTCTAGATATTCCATCCATTGGCATTATGGATGCCGCGATGGTGATTGAGGCGCAAGGGCTAATGAAGTTTGCCGATAAAGGCAATATGACCAAAGAAGAGCTAGATAAGGTCATTTCTATTTTGATTCAAAAGAAAAAGGAAGGTCAGTTTAGAGCCTTCTGGAAAAGCTTTGATGAATCGGTGAACTTAATGGCTTCGGGGGAAGTGGTGGTGCAGTCGATGTGGTCGCCTGCGGTCACAGCCGTGAAAGCGCGTGGAATTAAGTGCAATTACGTGCCGCTGAAGGAAGGTTATCGTGGCTGGGGCGGTGGCTTGGGTCTTTCTAAAAACCTGTCTGGGATTGAGCGAGATGCCGCCTACGAGTACCTGAACTGGGTGTTAGATGGCTGGGTGGGCGGTTTTTTAAGCCGTCAGGGCTACTACAGCGCTGCGCCAGATAATGCCAGAAAGTTTATGAAGCCAGAGGAATGGGATTTTTGGTATGAAGGAAAACCCGCAGCGGCAGACATTGTTGATCCGTTTGGTAAAAAGATTGAGGTGAAAGGTGCAAAACGGGATGGCGGATCCTTTAAAGAGCGTATGGGCAATGTCGTGGTCTGGAATTCCGTTATGAAAGAGCAGGTTTATTTGATTCAAAAGTGGAATGAGTTTATTGCGGCTTAGAAGAAGGGCTGCATTCCATTTAAAGAACGGCGTCTAAGGTTTTCAGTTATTCCTAGTGTGAGGATTTAATAATGTCTTATCTTCTCAGAACCCTGCTGAGAGCAGGCTTTGCTGCGTCTATTTTTCCGATTGTCTCTGGTGTGGCGATCGCCACGAGCAGTTCTGTCAGTGCTACGGAAGCGACAACTGCATTGCCCACCCCCGAAGTCGTTACCCTTCCAGCAAATTCCAAAAAAATAGCCTTGGATGTTGCCCCAGATGAACTTGAGGGGCAGGTTACATCCGTCTCGCAGTTGTCAGATGTGCAGCCGACTGACTGGGCATTCCAGGCGATCCAGTCCTTGGTAGAGCGCTATGGCTGTATTGCAGGGTACCCTGACGGCACTTTTCGCGGCAATCGAGCGGCAACGCGGTACGAATTAGCAGCGGCGCTGAATGCCTGTCTAGATCAAATTAGCGATCGCTTCTCTACTAAAGAAGATCTCGCTACTATCAAGGCACTTCAAGAAGAATTTAAGACCGAACTCGCCACCCTCAAAGGTCGGGTGGATGGCTTAGAGGCTCGTACTAAGACCATAGAAGCCCAGCAGTTTTCGACGACGACCAAGCTATCGGGTCAGGTCGTTTTTTCGCTGATGAATGCCTTTGGCGATCGCAAGGCAGACGGCAGCGGCAACCGCGTGGGCGACAACACAATTTTTACTGATCGGGTGCGGCTCATTTTCGACACCAGTTTTTCTGGAAAAGATTTACTCAAAATTCGTCTCCAGGCAGGCAATACGCCCGATACCTTTGACACTACTGGAACACGCATGACGCGACTGGCCTTTGGATCGCCCAGCGATAACCAGTTTTCTGTGAATCAGCTTGAGTATCGCTTTCCCCTCGGCAATAAGGGGACTGTGTTTGTCGAGGCGATCGGCTTCTTAGATTTATTTGTGCCAACCCTTAATGCGCTAGATGGAGACTTTAATACAGTCCTATCTTCCTTTGGTCTGCGGAGTCCGATTTACTTTCAGAGTGGGCTATCGGGGGTGGGCTTTAACTACGACGTTACCAAGCGAATCAACATTGGCGGGGGCTATCTTGCTGGCGCTCCCATTGCCAATGGTGCGCCCAGTGGCTTATTTGATGGCCCCTACGGCGCAATGATTCAGGCGACTTTTCGACCTGTAGACAAGTTTTCCTTCGCGCTCACCTATGTGCGAGCCTATGACGACGGCAGCGGCAATGCACCCCCAGGCGCATTTTTTGGGAGTGAAAACGCTACTTTCCCGTTTGGAACAGTGCCCACCGCGATGAATTCCTATGGCTTTCAAACCCAGTATCGGTTTAGCCCCAGATTTATTGCCAGTGCTTGGGCGGCACTTACCCAGGCGGAAGCAAAAAGTGGTCCTAATAAAGGGGCAAATGCTGACGTTTTGAACTGGGCTTTGACGCTTGCGTTCCCTGACTTAGGCAAGCAGGGCAGTCTGGGAGGCTTTGTGTTTGGACAGCCTTCTAAGGTGATTAACAACGATATT
>JBGSVR010000672.1:0-17965 GCA_041752855.1 Thermosynechococcaceae cyanobacterium | reverse complement strand
TCTTCTGGCATTTCTAGAAATGTCGTCACTCCAAAAATGCACTCAATCGGCACATCCTCTGACGCGAGCGCCGTTTTAAGTTCTGGCAAAATCCGCGTAAAAACCTGCTTTGCCTGGTCATCATCGGTTTGGGGCAAAATGATGGCAAATTCACTATTGCTGAGCCGAGCCACCACGTCATTTGAGCGCAGCGTTTCACTCAGGTCTTCTACAAACTGATACAGCAGCTCATCTCCCTTTTGATAGCCTAAACGCTGGTTAATCTCATCGAAGTTATCTAGGTCAATGTATACCAGCGTGAGCGGGAAGCGATATCGCTGGGCGCGGTTAAACTCTGCTTCGAGTAGCTCCATAAAAAAGCGACGATTAATTGCGCCTGTCGCCGCATCGGTTCTAGATAACTGCCGCTCAATTTCACTCGAAATTTTAATGCGATGGATTAAAATCGCCACCCCATAGCCCACTAACCCCGCCACTAATCCATTCCAAAGCGATAGCTCTGGCTGTAAAATCCATTGCCCACAGACTACGGCAACAGCACTTAAGGCAGCGACAAGAAAACCAGGACGTTCGCCCACAAACCAAGTGGCGATCGCCACTGGAATTAAATAAAAGATTAATAGTGACGCTTGGGCAGAAAGGCTATAGTTTACAGCGCCAATCGCCAAAATGAGGGCAATACTAATGCCCATCAGAACTGGTTTTGGCAACGTGTTGAATACAGCTATCACAGCCCTGTTTAACCCAAACTGAAGTGTGGTCAATCGTCCTCCTTTGAGCCGCTGGCAATCGCTCGCTCTTAGAGTACCCTAATTCTTCCGAGGATCACCCTGCCTTGCCAGAATTGTGATGCTTACCTGCATAGATGCTCCAAGTTCCTTCACAACTGAGGCAAAATCTTGGCATGAGTGCGAGTTCTGTACACCTGCTAAGATCTCGCTCATGCCTCGGCTGCGATCGCCCCTTTTTTAGACTGCCGCTATGACCGACCCTATTTTGACCGTTCAGAATCTTCAGGTTCAGTTCAAGACGGAGACAGACCTGATCAAAGCGGTAGACAATATCTCCTTTACGCTAAAACGCGGACAAACTCTTGGCATTGTGGGGGAGTCCGGTTCAGGTAAGTCCGTCACGGCGCTGTCGCTGCTGCGATTGGTACCTAGCCCTGGAGAAGTAGTGGGCGGAGAGCTATGGTTTCAGGAAGAGTCTCGCCCCGCCATTAATCTACTGACCCTTTCTGAATTAGAAATGCAGCACTATCGCGGTGGGCGCATTGCGATGATTTTTCAGGAGCCGATGAGTTCCCTCAACCCCGTCTTTACCTGTGGGTTTCAGCTCATTGAGGCGCTGCGGCTGCATCAGCCTATTACAAAAGCAGCGGCAGAAGAACAGGCGATCGCCCTACTCCAAGAAGTCAAGCTCATTCCCACCGACGAACACCTGACGCAGCGGATTCTAGACGAAGCGAATAACCGAGGCACAGTCTTCACCGAGCGGCAGTTGTTTGCAGAAATCAACGAACGCAAGCGAACCTTCTTGCAGCGCTACCCCCATGAATTATCTGGCGGACAAATTCAGCGCCTGATGATTGCGATGGCAATTTCGTGTAACCCTGCCATTCTGATTGCGGATGAGCCAACCACGGCACTCGACGTAACGGTGCAGGCGCAGGTGCTAGACCTACTCAAAGAACTCCAAGATCGGCGGGGGATGTCCATTATTTTTGTGACCCACGATCTGGGCATTGTGGCGGCGATCGCCGATGAGGTCGCCGTGATGTATCAGGGCAAATTTGTGGAATATGGCTCCATTGACCAAATATTTAACCATCCCACCCACCCTTATACCCAGGGTTTACTGGCCTGTCGCCCTCAGCCGAATAAGCACCTCAAATACCTGCCCACGGTGGCAGATTTCATGAAAACGGTGCTAGATGAGCAGGGTTTCGCCGTCACGCAAACCACATCTGCTCAACAAGACGGGCGGCTCAACATTGAGATAAGTGAAGCGGAACAGCGCGATCGCACCCAAGCTCTCGCACGTCAAACTCCGCTCGTGAACGTAACAGACCTCAAAGTTTGGTTTCCGGTGCGCGGGGCACTGGGGCAGGCCAAGCGTTATGTAACGGCAGTGAATGGCGTATCGTTTCAAATTTATCCGGGTGAAACCTTGGGGCTAGTAGGCGAGTCAGGCTGTGGTAAGACCACCTTGGGGCGCACCCTCCTGCGACTCATAGAACCCACGGGCGGCTCCATTCAGTTTGACGGACAAGAAATTACGAAGCTCAACGGCAAGCGGCTGCGGCGGCTACGTCAGGATTTACAGATTGTGTTTCAAGACCCCTTTAGCTCCCTGAATCCGCGCATGAGCGTGGGGGCGATTGTGATGGAGCCGATGAATATTTTTGCCAAGCTGAGCGGCATTAAGCAAAACGTCCGCGATCGCGCCCTCTACTTACTAGAGCGGGTGGGTCTACAGCCCAGCGACCTGCGGCGCTATCCCCACGAATTTTCCGGTGGGCAGCGGCAGCGGATCTGCATTGCGCGAGCCTTGGCGCTTAACCCAAAATTTATTGTGTGCGATGAATCCGTCTCGGCGTTGGATGTCTCGGTACAGGCGCAGGTACTCAATCTGCTCAAAGAGCTACAGCAAGACTTTAACCTTACCTACCTCTTTATTTCCCATGATTTAAGCGTGGTGAAGTTTATGAGCGATCGCATTATGGTGATGAACCAAGGCAAGATTGAGGAAATTGGCGCGGCTGAGCAAATCTATCGTCACCCTCAGCAGGCGTATACCCAGCAGCTTATTGCCGCCATTCCGTCGGGCTTACTGCCCCAAGCCAGTTAAGGGCAACCCCGATGAAATTGAATCCATTCCTGAAAATTACCAATCCAATTGAGGGTGGGCAAAAGCTTTGTGGAAAATCCGTTTACAGTCGCCAAAACTAACCCCTTTCCCTCTTCCTAAAAATGGCGTTCAGCAGAGAGTGCTGTCTGCCTTTCAGCATCTTCCGCCTCGGCACCTTTGGGTCAAAGGTGGGCTTTTAACAGGGGTGGGAATGCTGTTAGGACTCAGCCTTGCTCCTGCACCCACTTGGTGGATAGCTTGGGTGGCGATCGCCCCGCTCTGGGGCTTAATCGTCACTGCCCTAAGTCGTAAACAAGCGGCTTTTTTAGGGGCCTGTTGGGGCATTGGGTACCACGGCGCGGCACTTTTCTGGCTTTTTGGGCTGCATCCACTGACCTGGCTAGGCATCCCTTGGGCTGTAAGTTTAATCATTACGACGTTAGCCTGGGGTACCGTGACCCTATGGGGTGCCTGTCTGTCGATGCTGTGGGCAGTTGGATTAAAGTGGCTTTCTCCTAATCTTGGGGCATTCTCCCGCGTCATTATTAGCGTAACGCTGTGGTGTTTTCTGGAGTGGCTCTGGAGCCTTTCACCCCTATGGTGGACAGATCTTGCCAATAGCCAAAGCCCCCATAATGTTGCCATTCTGCACTTAAGCCAACTGACCGGACCTATCGCCATTACGTTAGCGTTAATGCTGATAAATGGCTGTATAGCTGAGGCTTGGTTAAGACGGCAGGGGAAGGGAATTGGGGTGGCGATCGCCCTAGCTCTAACGCTCCACGGACTAGGCTGGAGTTTAGCGCAGGTGCCCTTAGGCAGTAGTCTCTCAGAACGCCTTTCTATTGGCATGATTCAGGGCAACATCCCCACGCGCTTCAAGCTGTCGCCAGCAGGAATTAAGCAATCGGTTGAGATCTACCGCCAAGGCTACGAAGCATTGGCAGCTCAAAAAGTAGATGCCGTACTGCTGCCAGAGGGGGCACTGCCGCTATTGTGGGGGCAGTCTTTTGGACGAGAACAGCCCATCCTAAAGGCCGTTCAGTCAGAAAAAGTGCCGCTATGGGTGGGGACGTTTGTCCCTAATGGGGAAAGCTATACCCAAAGCCTTTTGAGTCTTGGTACAGGCGGTCAGGTTTTAAGCCAGTACAACAAAGTCAAGCTGGTGCCCCTTGGGGAATATTTACCCTTTGAGGCGGCGTTAGCGCCCATTCTGCGACGGCTCTCGCCCATGCAGATGGGAATGGTGCCAGGGCGTTCTCACCAAAGTTTTGATACGCCCTATGGTAAAGCCATTGTTGGGATTTGCTATGACTCCGTGTTTTCAGAATTATTTCGCGCTCAGGCGGCGGCGGGTGGGCAGTTTATCCTCAGTATTGCCAACAATGACCCCTACAGCGATCGCATGATGGCACAGCACCACGCCCTAGACGTGATTCGGGCGGTGGAGAGCGATCGCTGGTTGGTGCGCGTTACCAATACAGGGCTATCTGCGGTGATTGATCCGCGCGGGCAAACGCTGTGGAAGTCTGCAAGAAATGAGCATATAACCCACGTTGCAGAGATCGAGCGACGCAGCACTCAGACTCTCTATGTCCGGTTTGGGAATTGGCTGCTGCCTGTAATGGTGGTATGGAGTTTTGGGTTTTGGGCAAGGACGCGAATCAAAATGGCACGTTCTTGAAAAGATTCTTCCTCCAGAATTTAGGAAGAGTAGATCTCTATGTTGGATCTGCCCAATGCCAGAAGACGTGCGAATCACTCTTTTGAGCATAGGCATTACCCATTCATTCACCTATGCTAAGAATGACTAATTTTATGGAGGAATCGCTATGATTCCGGCTTGGCTTGCCATTGGCGGGGTTGCCCTTCTCGTTGCCTTGGCAATTAACCGACTGCTTCAGAGTGACCTGCGCTGGTTCTTTCGGCTGCGGAGGCCAAGCTGGCTCAAAATTGAGTGGGCGATTCCTGTCATTTGGACCGTTATTTTTATCTGCGCCGCTTGGTCTGCCTACATTGTGTGGGTCACAGAACCTGGCACCGCTCGCGTTTGGGGGCTAATGGCAGGCTATCTGCTGCTGGAGGTGGTTACGCTTATTTATACCCCCATCATGTGTAACCTCCGTAGCCTGAGGGTGGGCACTGCCATTGGCGCGACGGGCTTTTTTGTGTGCCTCATCTTGGGCTTGCTGGTGTGGCCTATTTCGGGCTGGGCGATCGCCCTACTGCTGCCGTACCTGCTCTGGAGTCCCATCGGAACTTTTGTGACTTGGCAAATGATTCAGCTCAATCCTGGCTGCGCCTAAGCAAGCTAAAGCGAGAAATCAGGCGTTTTCTTAAAATGTGTATACTTTAATACACTTTTTTGGCTTGAGGTGCTGCAATGAAGGTGTTGTGAGAGTTGAAATAATATGAAACGAGTATTAGCACCTTTCTGTGTAAGCCTTCTTTTTGTGGGCGGGGTTGCAGCCTGCGGTAAAAGCTCAGAACCCTCCACCTCTTCTCAGACTCAGCTTGCCCCGGGTACGGTTGCAGCGGGAACCACCTTTGAAGTCTCTCTCCCCGCTGAAGTTTCGACAGGGAAAAACCGTAATCAAGACCGTTTAACGCTTCCGGTCAAAAGCCCTCTTGTTGGCGGAAACCCCATTCTAAAAGGGGCTAAGGTTGAAGCTCATTTAGAAGATGTCGTGAAAGCCCAAAGAGGCCGTAAGGCGAGTCTACACTTGGTATTTGACGATATTGTGCTTAAAGACGGGACAACTCAACCGATTGAAGCCACCCTTCTCAACACAAAAATAGAATCTAAGACCAAAGGGCAGTTCTTAAAAAATGTTGGCATTGTGATGGGCGGCACTGCTGCAGGTCACTTTGTCGGCAAAAAAGCAGGCAAAAAGCATGGCGGTATTGCGGGTGCGGCGGCTGCGACTGCTTTTGTTTTGGCTAGTCCAGGAGGCGAGGTGGTGCTTAAAAAGGGATCTGAACTAGAGGTGAAGCTTAAAAGCCCCATTGAGCCTGCTAAAGCGGGTACATAAATCTGCAAGCAATTTCTGCTCCATACTCAGCAAATCAGCATAGGCAAAGACTGATTCATAAAAGATTCATGATCTGGTCGCTTCATGAGTCAACACGAGCCTATCAAAAACTGAGCTTCCAGATTGTTTTGAGCGCTCTGAAGTGTCTCACTTCAGAGTAAAATAATAAGTTTGCAACCCGCGCCCGCTGGAAGGAGACAGTTACTCATGGCCCGCATGTACTACGATGCTGACGCCAATTTAGATTTACTCACAAACAAGACAATTGCCATTATTGGCTATGGTTCGCAGGGTCATGCCCACGCTTTGAATTTAAAAGACAGCGGCGTCAATGTCATTGTGGGGCTATACGAAGGCAGCAAGTCCGTCAAAATGGCTGAGGATGCTGGCTTAAAGGTGCATTCCGTCGCCGATGCATCCAAGTCCGCTGACTTCATCATGATATTGCTCCCCGATGAAGTTCAGAAAACTGTCTACACCAATGAAATTGAGCCTTATCTCACAGAAGGAAAGGTTTTAGCCTTTGCACACGGCTTCAATATTCACTTTGCCCAAGTGCTGCCACCCAAGAATGTGGATGTGGTCATGGTGGCTCCTAAAGGTCCTGGTCATTTGGTGCGTCGTACCTATACCCAAGGCCAAGGCGTTCCGGCATTATTTGCGGTGTATCAAGATGCCACGGGTCAGGCACGCGATCGCGCAATGGCCTATGCAAAAGGCATTGGTGGCACCCGCGCAGGGGTTCTAGAAACCACCTTCCGCGAAGAAACGGAGACTGATCTATTTGGAGAACAGGCGGTTCTCTGCGGTGGACTGAGTGCCCTCATTAAGGCTGGTTTTGAAACGCTAGTTGAAGCAGGGTATCAGCCAGAGCTAGCCTACTTTGAGTGCCTTCACGAAGTGAAGCTGATTGTGGACTTGGTGGTAGAAGGTGGCCTTGCCAAGATGCGTGACAGCATCTCTAATACCGCTGAGTATGGCGACTTCACCCGTGGCCCTCGCATCGTGAATGATGCCACTAAGGCTGAGATGAGGAAAGTCTTACTGGAAATTCAGACGGGTCAATTTGCCCGCGAGTTTGTGCTAGAGAACCAGTCTGGTAAAGCTGGCTTTACCGCCATGCGTCGCCGTGAAGCAGAGCATCCCATTGAAGAAGTGGGTAAAGACCTGCGCGCAATGTTTAGCTGGTTAGAAAAAGACTAACAGCGACTCGTCTAGAAAATATATCTCAAAAATATATCTCAGCCCAAAGGCATCCTTGAGTGATTAAGGGTGCCTTTTTATTATGTCAAAAAGCCTTGCTCCAATTTTTTGGCGGTAGCAGACTATACCGTCCTCATGAGCTGTGTACGGTATACAAGTAGGTGTGATTCCTACCTATTGGGAACCAGCGCAGGCGTTTAGATTCTGGGGAACACCAATGGTTGCAACGGCACGCACTCAAACGTCTTTCAGCTTAAGCTCCTATCTTGTGAGCGATGGCCCTGCTGGCTTTTTGTTGAGCTGGGTGGCAGGGTTTGTAGATACTTCTGCCTTCATTATTTTGTTCGGCATTTTTACCGCCCACGTCACGGGCAATATTGCGTTAGCAGGGTCTTCGTTTGTGAGTGACGATGAGGCTAGTACCGTGACTCGTCTGCTGATGTTGCCCACGTTTGTGCTGACGGTGGCGTTGACGTCGCTGCTGGCGCGCTATGCCCGCCGCAAGCAGTGGCCTGTGTTTGCGGTGCTGCTGACGGCTGAGGCGATCGCCCTCAGTATTTTCCTTGTCATTGGCACGCAGCTCTCGCCCTCGTTGCTGCTAGATGTACAAGAAGACCTCATTTTACCGATTGGGATGGCAGGTGTCGTTTCGATGGCGATTCAAAATGCCCTGATGAAAGAAGCAAAAGGGGTTTTTAAAAGCTATATCCCTACGACCGTGATGACCGGAAATACGACCCAGCTCACCATTGATGTGGTTCAGTTCTTAAGCGCTAAGTTTTCTAAAGAACAAACTGAATTCACCCAAACAGAAGCAGAAGAGGCGGTAGAGCGGATGAGCCGATTTGTCCCTGTAATTGCTGGCTTTGCGCTGGGTGGTTTTGCCGCTGCCTATTTAATTTTGCTCTCAGAAACATGGTGGAGTCTGGTACTGCCTCTGCTCATTATTTCTGGTATGGCGATCGCCGCCTACATCGATCACAAACGGGTCACTTCAGCAGCTTAAGGTTTTGGACTGGCTTCTAGAGGCTGACAATTCTGAGTAGCGTTCAAACATTCACAGATACAACAAATTTGAAGGAAACAAACCATAATGAAACGACTATTGGCATCTATCCTTGCGGTCTTAGTAGTTTTACTAAGCATCGACACATCCGAAATCGCACAGGCACAGACCTTGAGCATTATCGCTTTTCCGTCCCTATTTTCAGCCGCCGCCGCAGAGACGGCTGGGGTAGACCTACTGCAAAAATTTGAGACAGAAATTTTACCTCAGCTAGAAAATGCGCTTAGCCCTGAACAGCGCGAACAGTTTAAGACCGCCATCACGGATGGAACCAGCTTTCGCAAAGCATTTAAAGCGCTCACCCTAACGCCAGAGCAGAAATCTCAGGTTGGGACTTTACTCAAATCTTTACCTAAAAAAGATTTTTTTGCGTCTCTAACGCCCGATCAAAAGCAGCAGCTCTTTCTAACAAAAAAAGGTCTTTTTAAACCAACCCCAGAAGAGATTGGCGCAAAGATTGACGCAAAGATGAAAATGGCAGTGGGTAAAAGCCCCTTTGCCCCAACGGGGACTGAAATCGGCGAGAAAATTAGCGCAAAAATGAAGGCGCTTAAAAGCAAGGTGGAGGAAGCGGTTCCGTAAGGATCGTGAATTAAATAACGTCCAATTTTCAGAAAACGCTCATGGACGTAAGGGCGGGTTTAGCTGATGCTGCGCTGGAGAATTCTAGGTTTATCGTCAAAACCCGCCCCTCCAAGCCCTTGATGTTATTTATTTTCGCCAGATTATTCCTAACTTGCCGACGACCGTGGTGGCGATCTCCGCTGTCATCCTTTCTCGTGCCATGACGATTTATGGGCTAGGGGGTGGCATCAGTAACGGGTTGGCTCAGTCTTCTATTTCTTAGCGCGACCAGACCGTGCTGTGGTGGCTTGCGCGGATCGGTTTCTATCGCCCTAGCCCTCAGCATCCCCACAACGGTGACGGGCTATGAGGAGATTATGGCAAATGTCTTTGAGACGGTGTTGTTTACGCTGCTGCTCCACGGACTAACCACCCAACCCCTCTTAAAATTACAGCAAGACATTAATCGGCTACGAGACCGCTTTTGCCGAGGTTGCCGCTAAAGGCTGTCGATATTTGACCCTGGTTCCACAATCAGGCGGTAACTTTCCGCAGGTTTATACGTCAACGGATGAGGCAAGAATTAGAATGGCCTAGGTCTTTAAGATTTTCCGCTTAAGCAAATAATGCTGGGAACGTGTTTGAAGCCCTCTTTTCACCAGACTCTTGAAAAACTGAGTGATCTAATTGAGTGATCTAGATTAATGCTTCATAACGTTCGTACTGGGAAGGTCGTTAGACAGGTGCAAAAATGGCTGCGATCTTCTCGAACGGCTTCTTTTCAGGGAATGTTGACCATTCCGTTTATCCTCCAAGTCGTGGCGATTGTGGGGCTGGTGGGCTATCTCGCCCATCGTAACGGTCAGCGCTCTGTTGAAGATTTGACCAATCAGCTCATGAATGCAGTGAGTAAACAAATTGAACAGAAGTTAACCAGCTATCTAGAGCCAGCTCAGGTGGTCAACCAAATCAACAGTGATGCCGTCCGTCGGGGTGCTTTGAAGTTGGACTTTGACGCCCCTGATACGCAATCAGAACAGTATCTCTGGCAGCAGATGCAGTTATTTAGAAGCCTGACCTGGATTAATTTAGGCACCGAGCAAGGCAGCACGCTGGGGGCGTGGCGACCTAGCGCAACTCAAAATGTGCAGCTTGCCATCTCCAACCCATCCACTCAGTATTTTGGGACTTACTATGACACCAATGCACTAGGGCAGCGTAGGACAAAGCTTAAGGTCGAAAAACCTGCCTACGACCCCAGAATGCGCCCCTGGTATAAAGCGGCGATCGCCGCTAAACAGTCCATCTGGACGCCAATTTATGCTGGCTTTACGCCTGGGACCATTTTTATCGGGGCGAGCCAACCACTTTATAGCCCTACCGGAAAATTGGTTGGGGTAAGCGGAATAGATATTTCGCTGCTAGAGATTCAAAACTTTTTGGCACAAAATTTAGTCAGCCCTGCGGGACAAATTTTTCTCATTGAGCGCTCTGGGCTGCTGGTCGCCAGCTCTAGCCAAGAAAAGCCCTTGCGGCTCACTTCAGAGAAATCGCCCCAGCGGGTCAATATCCTAGACAGTCAAACCCCATCTATTCGCGCCACGGCTCAATCTTTGTTGAGTCAAGTGAAAGATTTTAAGACGATTCAGCAGTCAAAAAAGTTTTACTTTGCGTCAAATCATCAGGGCGAATTTGTCAAAGTTTTACCGTTTTCAATGAAGCACGGCATTAACTGGCTGATTGTCATTGTGGTGCCAGAATCTGATGTGATGGCACAAATCCATTCAGGTACCCAAACCACAACGCTTCTATGTTTAGGGGCATTAATAGCGGTGATTGTTTTGAATACATTCATCAGCCGTTGGCTTGTTAAGCCCATTGTTGAACTTAGTCAAGCCAGCCAAAAAATTGCTCAAGGAGAGTTTGACTATCAGGTTCATGCACCCAATATCCAAGAGTTGTCTACCTTGGCAAACTCATTCACCCAGATGAGCCAAGAACTTCAGCAATCGCGGCGGCAGCTTGAAGACTATTCACACTCGCTCGAACAAAAGGTACGCGATCGCACCCAGTCCCTTGAGCAAGAAATTCAGCGTCGCGCTGCCGCTGAAACGGCACTTCAGTCTGCCAACCAGACATTACAGAACTTGGTTTACGTCGATGCACTCACTCAAATTGCAAACCGACGGCAGTTTGATGAACAAATGGCGCAGGAATGGAAAAGGCTGAAGCGAGAGCAGCTCCCGCTCTCTTTAATTCTTTGTGACGTGGATTATTTCAAACAGTACAACGATGCCTATGGGCATCAGGCAGGGGATGATTGCCTTCGCAAAATTGCCCAGGCGCTTGCCAATGCCGCTCGCCGTCCATCTGACCTAGCCGCTCGCTATGGCGGAGAGGAGTTTGTCATGCTTTTGCCCAACACGTCTCTTGAAGGCGCAAGGGATGTTGCTCAACACATTAAAACGTATGTTCAGGCTTTACAGTTGTCGCACCAGGAGTCAAAAGTAAGCCAGTATGTGACGATCAGCTTTGGCATTATAAGCGTCATTCCAACGGAGTTAAGCACACCTGAACAACTGCTGCTGGAGGTAGATCGTGCGCTCTACCAAGCAAAGGCTGAAGGACGCGATCGCATTGTTGTTCACTAGCTCCATAACCCGCTGGCGCTCTACTTAGAAAACGCCAGCGGTTTAGGGCTAAAGCTATGAGGCAGGGGTTGCCTCAACTGCATCACTCGGCTTCACCGCCGCTTGTTCTGCTTCTTTTAGCTTTTTAGCTTCCTCTGTTGCTGCCAGCTTTAGCTTTTTCTCCTCAGCCTTCGCAGCATCTTTTTCTGCTTCCTTCGCTAGCTTTAGCTTTTTAGCCTCTTCTTTAGCCGCTAGCTTTAGCTTTTTCGCTTCAGCTTTTGCTAGCTTTTTGGCTTCTTTTTCTGCTGCTTTAGCCGCTGCCTTTGCCTCTTTGGCTGCTGCCGCTTCCGCAGCGTCATCCGTCACTGCTGGTGCCTCAAGCGCAGCTTCGGCAAGTTGAAACATAGAAGTAGGATAGCTCGCTACCCCCTCCAAAGAAGCAAATGAGGCAGGCTGCACCTGCACTGCGGCTTGCGCACCCGTCGGCATTCCGGCCACCCCCCCGACTGCTACTCCCACAGAAAGAATGAATGCACTTAGTCTAGATAAAAACTTGAACATAGCCAACAGTTCCTCTCAACCCTATTTTGCCAACAGTGAACCTTGCAACGTGCTAGCGGATGACGCTGCGACCTGTAGTCTACGCTGAAGCACTCAAGTGATTTCCGCCTTATTGGATACAGAATACCTAAGATTTTAAGTATACGGTATACTTTGATGCAAATTGCTCCAAATCTTTTTGTGCTAAGCAGGCTTCAGAATAGGTCTAAAGCCTGTTTTTAGAATTCTCCTGAAACCCTATTTTTCGATGCCCATGACGACTTTATTGGTTAAAAACATTCACACCCTCGTCACGATGGATGACGCTCGACGAGAGCTGCACAACGCAGCCATTTTTGTGCGAGATCAGGTCATTGAGCAGGTGGGGCTGACGGCAGAACTGCCCCAAACGGCGGATGAGGTTCTAGATTTGGGCGATCGCCACATCGTCCTCCCTGGTCTGGTCAATACCCATCACCACTTTTTCCAGACCCTTACAAGGGTGATCCCAGCGGCGCAAAACTGTAGCCTATTTAACTGGCTAGAAGCCCTCTATAGCATGTGGTCAAGGCTTACGGCACAAGGGGTTTATGTAAGCGCTCAGATGGCGGCGGCAGAACTGATGCTGTCGGGCTGTACCACCGCCAGCGATCACCTATATCTGTTCCCGAACGACTGCACCTTGGATGATGAAATTGCGGCGATCACCGAGATTGGGCTGCGGTTTCATGCCAGTCGGGGCAGCATGAGCATGGGCGTGAGCAAGGGAGGGCTACCGCCAGATCACTTGGTTGAGCAAGAGTCTGACATTTTGAAAGACTCTCAGCGGCTGATTGAGCAATACCACAATAATGATCGTCACGCGATGCTGCGGATGACCCTTGCACCCTGTTCTCCCTTCACCGTTTCGTCCGATCTGCTGCGGGAGTCGGCGGCGATGGCACGGGCGTATCCAGGAGTGCGTCTGCATACCCATCTTGCCGAGAATCAGTCGGATGTGGCCTATAGCCTCGATAAATTTGGCCTGATCCCAGGAGACTTTGCAGAATCGGTGGGCTGGCTTGGGGAAGACGTATGGCACGCGCACTGTGTGCAGCTTAGCGATGATTCTATTTCAAAGTTTGCAAAAACCGGAACGGGTGTGGCGCACTGCCCCTGTAGCAATATGCGTCTTGCCAGCGGTATTGCGCCCATTCGCAAAATGTTAGACCAAGGCGTACCTGTGGGCTTAGGCGTAGATGGTTCGGCCTCTAATGACGGCGGCAATATGCTTCAAGAAGCCAGAACTGCCTTTTTGCTGGCGCGGGTGCGCGACTGCGACCCAACAGCGATGACGGCACGGGAAATTTTGGAGGTGGCGACCCTCGGCGGCGCAAGGGTGTTAGGGCGGGATGATATTGGGGCGATCGCCCCTGGCATGTCAGCAGACTTTATTGCTGTGAATACGGATCGCCACTCTTTTGCTGGGGCGCACCATGATTTAGTGGCAGCAGTCATTTTTTGTCTGATTGATTCTGTAGATTACAGCTTTATTAACGGCAAAAAGGTGGTAGACCAAGGGCAGCTCACTACCATTGATTTAACGGCACTAGTCAAAAAACACAACCAGCTTGCGAAACAGCTTGTAGACCCATAAGCGCTGAATACCTTGCCTGATTACTTTGCAATAGCTTGAAAGATTGCAATCATGAATCCGTAGGCCATGAAAACAAGCAGGGTGCCGATGAGGTTGGTTGAGGTAGCAGAGGGCGATTCTTGTCCCAATTCTTCTGTGACAGACGGCTGAGGCTTCAGCCAAAAGTTCAGAAGCATTGTGGTGAGGGGCATTACAATCCAGGTCAGTAAAGAGCAGCTAATGAGGTTGTTAACAAACATTTTGGGTGCCAGTGACCAAGTGTCTAAGACCCCAAAGCGCGAGAAAAGCAAAGTTTCTAGCATGACGGTGGGGTATAGCCCAAACAGCACCGCAAAATTCTGTTTCCAGGCAGGGGTGTTTGCCTCTGCACCGTTGCGTTTGCCAAACCAACCCTCAAACCCCGTCTGAATTTTGTAGCGGTAGGGGCCAAATTCTTTTTTACCTTTGCTAATAATCCGGTGGCGAAGGTCAGAATCTAGCCATTCGCCCAGATGGGCGGGGGAGTCGAAATGCACCACGATGTACCATTTCTCCTGCATTCCCTGAATGGGGCGGCACAGGTCGGTTTTGAGGTAGCCTTCAAACTGCTGTAACCCCGCTCGAATTTCTGACTGCCATTGCAGAAACTGCGCTTCTTTGTTGTCCGCAATTTCGTCGTATTCAATCACAATGCTGGCGTTAGATTCTGGCTCGGATTGGTTTGCCATTTAGAAAACACCTCCGCATCTAGCCCAAGACAAAATTCACCAATTTACCAGGCACCACGATCGCCTTTTTAACGGTTTGCCCCTCCAGATACCGCTGTCCTACTTCAGAGGTACGAGCATAGGTTTCTAGTTCTTCGCGGGTGGCGCTGGTTGGCACCTGAACTGTGCCACGCGTTTTGCCCATGACCTGAATTACAAGGGTCAATTCATCGGAAATGAGCGCGTTAGGGTCAAGCTTAGGCCAAAGCTGCTGATGAACTGAGCCAGTTTTGCCAATCTGTTTCCAGAGTTCTTCGGCAATGTGGGGGGCAAAGGGTGCCAGAAGCATAATCAGGGTTTCGATGCCTTCGGTATAGACACCAGACTGCTTGATACCAGAATCATTGAGGGCATTGCTGAGCTTCATGAGTTCAGACACAGCAGTGTTGAATTGGTATTCATCCTGAAGGTCTTCGCTCACTTCTTTAATAGCGGTATGAACGGCGCGGCGGAGATCTTTTTCTTCTTTAGTTAGCGCTTTGGCAGCGGAAGAGGGCGCACTGCCTTTCGCCGCCGCAGGAGATTCAGTAACGAGTCGCCACACGCGGTTAAGAAATCTGAACTGCCCTTCAACATCGGCATCGTCCCATTCCAGATCTTTTTCAGGAGGGGCTTTGAACAAAATGTTCATCCGAGCCGTGTCTGCGCCGTACTTGGCAATCACTTGGCCAGGGGCTGTGCCGTTGTGCTTAGATTTGGACATTTTTTCATAGACAATCTCCAAGGCATCCCCTGTTTCTGGATCGATGGGGTTCGCTAAATCCTTGATATTTTGGGGAATAACATAACGTTCGGTTTTGGGGTTCTTGTAGGTTTTACCCTGAACCATGCCCTGAGTCAGCAAACGCTTAAAGGGTTCATCGCAGTTGAGTAAACCGCGATCGCGCATCACCTTTGTAAAAAAACGTGAGTAGAGCAGGTGCAAAATCGCGTGTTCAATGCCGCCGACGTATTGGTCTACGGGCATCCAGTCATTGGTCACTGCCGGATCAAACGCCGCCCCTGTATTCTGAGCATCGGGGTAGCGCATGAAGTACCAAGACGAACACATGAAGGTATCCATCGTGTCGGTTTCGCGCTTCGCAGGGGTGCCGCAGGTAGGGCAGGGCACATTCACCCAGTCTTCTAATTTGGCTAAGGGTGAACCTTTGCCTGAAAATTCAACGTTGTCAGGGAGTTTCACAGGCAGTTCTGCATCGGGCACTGGCACCACCCCACATGATGGGCAATGCACCACAGGGATGGGACAGCCCCAGTAGCGCTGCCGCGAAATCAGCCAATCCCGCAGACGGTAGTTTGAGGTGCCTTTGCCCTTGTGATTAGCTTCGAGGTGGGCGATCGCCGCTTCTACACTCTTCCCCTTACCCTTCCCCGCCGGAACACCATCTAAGGGTTCCGAGTTCACCATTACGCCCTCACCTGAATAGGCGGCGGTTAACGTGTCCCCATCCAAGGATTGATCTGGAGGCTGCACCACCACTTTAATCGGCAGATTAAAGGTCTTGGCAAACTCAAAGTCACGCTGGTCGTGGGCAGGCACTGCCATAATGGCACCCGTGCCGTAGTCCACTAATACATAGTCCGCAATCCAGACCGGAACCTTTTCGCCATTAACGGGGTTAATCGCATACCCGCCCGTCCAGACGCCTGTTTTTTCGCGTCCCTCAGCGGTGCGATCCATTTCGCTTTTACCCGCTGCCTCGGCTTGGTATGCCTTGATTGCTTCTGCTTGAGCAGGAGTGGTTAATTTCTCAACTAACGGATGCTCTGGCGAAATTACCATAAATGTCGCCCCCCAAAGCGTATCGGGGCGAGTGGTAAAGACCGTGAGGTCATCCCCATCTTGGGTCGTGAAGGTGACATGGGCACCCACAGATTTCCCAATCCAGTTGGCCTGCATCAGACGCACCCGTTCTGGCCAGCCGCTGAGCTGATCTAAATCTTGTAAAAGCTGCTCGGCGTAGTCTGTAATTTTGAAAAACCACTGGCGCAACTGCTTACGCTCTACCTTTGCCCCCGATCGCCAAGATTTTCCTTCGCTATCGACCTGCTCGTTGGCTAAGACGGTCTGGTCAATCGGATCCCAGTTCACCAAAGCCTCTTTTTGGTAGGCCAAACCCATCTCCAAAAACTGAAGAAACAGCCACTGCGTCCACTGGTAATAGTTTGGCGAACAAGTGGTGACTTCTTTATCCCAATCAAAAGAGATGCCCAAATCCTTGAGCTGTTCCCGCATCTGGTCAATGTTAGCGTAAGTCCACGTTGCCGGAGGGATGTTCCGCTCGATCGCCGCATTTTCCGCAGGCAGTCCAAAGGCATCCCAGCCCATTGGGTTTAAGACGCGAAAGCCCTGCATTCGCTTATGGCGAGCAATCACGTCCACGATGGTATAGACCCTGACGTGCCCCATGTGGAGGTTGCCCGAAGGATAGGGAAACATGGACAGGGCATAGAACTTAGGCTTGCTGCCGTCGGTCGGGGTTTCATGCAGCTTTTGGTCTGCCCAGGTTTTCTGCCACTGTTTCTCTATCTTGGCGGGGCTATATTGGGACTCCACGAATCACTCCTGCGATTGGATTTGCATCCTTTCATTTTAGAGTCTCGTTTGCCAACCAGCCTCACACACACTCGATAGTTCACCAAAAAAGGGAAAGACCCCGAATTCCTGAGTGTTTGTGGGCGTAGCCGCTCTCAAAGAACTAGGGGATTCGGGGGTATGTTCTAGGCAGCTACCGTGTACACACAAGTCTTGAAAAGATTCAAAATCCTTGCACTCGCCCCCCTAACCCCCCAAATTTGGGGGGAAATAGCCCCAGTTTTTGCTAATCTCCCCCCTTTCTTATGGCCTTGTGGCCTTAAATTGGGAGGTCGGGGGGGGGCTAATGTAGTGTTGAAGGGGTTTATCCAGAGATGTGTGTACACCGTAGGTTTTAGGCTGTCCTACGATTCTTCGCTCAATTCTCCTGATTGCTTCATCAATTTCAAGAAATAATTAAGATGCCAGAAGTGTTGTGATCGCTTCTTGGGACATGAGCTGTCGAAAGTCTAAAATTTCAACTAAAACCAGCTTGTCATTATGGGAATAATGCAAAATAACGGATCCTTCTTCTTCAGCATAGGCAATTGAATCGTTAGAAATTTCAATTAAAAGTGCATCGGCATCTTTGCTATAGCTAATCTTTTTCATATCTAGACTTCCTTCCAGGATAAAGTGTGATGATAAAAATAAATGTGCTGAATTCTCGATAGACGACTCGAAGCACTAAATTTTTATCTAATTGTTTCTGTGCGATCAGTTTATTTTCTTCTCTGGCTTCCAGTTTCTCAGGGAATCTTACGGTTTCTATTACAAAGGCTGGAGCAATGGTTAATTCGTGGTTAGCTAAAATCTCTATTTTTAATTGAGCATGATCGCTAAAACGAATTTCTTTCATTTGTCTTCTAGAATTTCTATTTCTTCTTTGGTTAAGTCATGGCGTTGTTCAAATTTGGGTTTTAGAGGATGCCTGAAAAATGGAAAACTGTGTTGCACTCAGCCCCCCTGCCCTCCAATCTGGGGCAGGGCTGATTTATTGACCAGAGAAAAATGACACAGTCTGAAATTTCTCCAATGATCCAACACATTCATCGCTGGGTGAGCGGAGTCGAATCCCAGCACAGGTCGTGGTGTTGGGTTCGGCTCCGCTCACCCAACTTAG
>JBGSVR010000671.1:0-3558 GCA_041752855.1 Thermosynechococcaceae cyanobacterium | reverse complement strand
CTATCCGCTGAGCGCTGGACAAATCCGCAACATGCGGAAAATGAAGGTGGCGCAGCCCATCATGCAGAAGCGCCAAAAGGAGATCCAGGAGCGCTATAAAAACGATCCCACCAAAATGCAGGAAGAGCAGGCTAAGCTCATCCAAGAATTTGGCAATCCCCTAGCAGGCTGTTTGCCCCTAGTGGTTCAGATGCCAATTCTGTTTGCACTGTTTGCAACCTTACGCGGTTCACCTTTTTCTGACATCAACTACACCGTTGATCTTCAGGTTGTGCCTAAGGATCAAATTGAGCAGGTGGCGGCGGCTCCAGTGGTTCCAGTCATCACCAAGCCCCAAAATATCTATGTTGCTGATGGCGTTCACTTTCCGGTTTTAGCAATGGTTCCTGAAGGGAACAAAATTCCGGTCGGCAACGCAACCACCATTGATTTTCAGTCTGCGTCTGGCAAGCCCTTTAATGGGCTAATCAAAGAATATTCTAATCCTGGTCTACAGCCCCATTGGCAAGTCACAAAGGGGCAAGATCGTGTCAAGGTAGACGAGACGGGCAAAGTAACCGCGCTCCAGCCCGGAGATGCCACCATTCAGGGCACTATTCCAGGTATTGCTTCCAAAACGGGCTTTTTGTTTATCAAAGCCCTAGGGGATGTGGGCGTAATTGACCCAGACGTTCCGGTCGGTGACGGCAGCTTTAACATCAATGCAGTGCGGTGGGACGTTTTGTTTTTGGTCTTAGGGTTTGGGATTTCGCTCTATGTGAATCAACTCCTCTCTGGTCAAAGCGGCGGTGGTGGCGGCGCTGATGAAACCCCTGCGCAACAGTCGCAGCAGGCCGTCAACAAGTTTTTGCCCGTCATCTTCTCGGGGATGTTTTTGTTCATTCCGTTGCCCAGCGGCGTTTTGCTTTATATGCTTATCGCCAATATTTTCCAGACGCTTCAGAGTTTCATTCTGTCTCGGGAGCCGTTGCCAGAAAACTTGCAGAAGATTATTGACGAAGAAGCGAAGCGCACTAAAAAGAGCAGCGGCAGCAGCTCAGATGTTTCTGCTTTACCCTTTGAACCCAACCGTCCCAAGAAAAAACCGTCTAACTAAAATCTAGGGTTTAGGTTTATGGCAGACAATGCATCCGCACAGGTCGCCCAGCAGTGGTTGAGTACGTTACTCAGCCACTTTTCTCTGGATGTGCCGATTAACACCACCCCGCCGCAGTCTGCCCAGACTCGCCTTAAGCAGTTTGGCGGACATTGGCTGACGTTGGGGGCTGAAGGGCTTTCTGAGCAGCAGGTGCAGAGCTTAATGGGCAATAACGGAGCTGCGCTAGACGCGATTCAGTACCTGGTCAATGCGACCTTGAATTTAGGCTGTGATGCTTCTTCGCAGGCGGCCTACACGGTTGAGCTGCTAGGCCACCGAGAGCAGCGCTACCTTCAGTTAGCTCAATTGGCGGATGATGTAGCAGCCCAGGTCAGAGAGACGGGGTCAGAAGTGGCGATGAACCCACTGCCGCCTGCTGAACGTCGCCTGATTCACACCATTTTGGGTGAGGCCGAAGATTTACAAACCTACAGTCGCGGTCAAGAGCCTCAGCGGTGTCTTGTGGTAGGGCTAAAGCTGCCAGACGCTTCGAGTTAAAGACCCTCACCCCCAGCCCCTCTCCCATAAAGGGCGAGGGGAGCAAGAAAGTTGAACGACTGGACAATACTGAGACACAATGGTCATGGATCCTATTTTTTTGCCTCAGTTGACTCGCGCCCCAGAGCAAACTGAGGAGATTTCGGTGAATGCTCCTCTGGCGGATTTAGCATCGTTAACGCCTGTGCAGGGTCAAATGAAGGTAGTGCATCATGGCAACTACCTTCAGGTTTCGGCAACGGCAGAAACAATTGTGACCTTGGTGTGCGATCGCTGTCTACAAAGCTACAACCATCGGCTGGCGACCCAAACCTCAGAGCTGATTTGGCTGCAAGAAGCCGTCCTTGACGATGTCGCTGAAGGGATTACTTTCACAGGGGATTTAGAAGACCCTGCCCTGACAGAGACGCTGCCGCCCAATGGCTACTTCTATCCAGAGGACTGGCTATATCAGCAGCTTTGTCTATCGATCCCCCAGCGGCAGCTTTGTGATAAAAAATGTCCTGGCATTGTGGTTGAAACCACAGCAGAAACTGAAAAGCATTCTCTCGATCAGCGCTGGTCTATTTTAGAGGCGCTAAAACAACAGCTTCAGAATGGCGCGCAGTAAAGACTTATTAGACGGTCGTGATTATCCCGCTGAGTGAGGGTTGACCGTATTGGCATTATTTCACCCTTGCCAACAGGTATTTCACCGCCGTAGGGAGATCTGGTACAACCGCCGTAGGCTCTAAGCGCTGTAGATAATCTTGACTGCGGATCCCACAGGTGACTGCGACGGTCGATAACCCTAGCGCCTGACCCGCTAATACATCGGCCTCAGTATCTCCAATCACCCAAAATTGACTGCAATCATCACTCACGTTGCGCATCAGGTTTTCTAGAATGGCCTGCTTGCCTTCAGCGTAGTTTTGATAGGCTGCAAACCGATCTTCTGTCCCACAAATATAGTCAAAGTAGTGGGCTAAGTGAAACTCTTGCAAAACTTGTTTCGCCTCGGCCTGACAGCGCAACGTCACTAGCGACAGCCGCACGCCATGCTGACGCAGTTGCGCTAAAGACTGCATCACCCCAGGCTGTAATCGATCTTCTTGGAGCAGGATAGGCTGATTGACAATCTCAAGGACTTTGGACAAGAACAGGTCAATCTGTTCATCCCGAAGTCCAGAGCAGAAGGCGATATCTGCATCGGGTATGCGCTCTTGCTTCATTTGCCAAAATTGGGGTTCGCCCAGAGGCGTTAACAGCAGCGATCGCCCCTGCGCTTGAAAATGTGCCTGAGTTTCGGCGATCGCCAACTGATAGGTCTTGTAATAGCGCCGCGACACATCAATCAGCGGCCCATCTAGGTCGCAAAACACGGTCAGATTTAGCGGCACCTCAGAACCGTATCCACCGACATCTATTGCATTAGATGACTCAGCGGCATTCTCGGCAAACATGATTGGCATAACCCTTACTCAAGGATTGAAACATTTCGTTACTTTACCCTAGCAACTTATTGTAAGATTTGGGGTTGTTTTCATAACCCATCCAGAAGCTTAGCTTTATCTGAGGCAATGCGGATGGATTTTGAACCAAGGTCAGTGCCTTGGCAACTCGCAACTTGGCAACTAAAGTTGCTATGAGGCGTCTTAAGAGAGTGTTCCCATTGAAGCAGCTTGAGATAATGCGTTTGGAACATATATTAACGAACGCGCTACATTATCCTAGTTAGGTGCTGATTTTGAGATTGCCCTCTCATTTTGGGGTTAATTCAATGATAGATGACTCATTTCGACGACAAACCCTCATCTGTCTATGGGATGGACGCTCTCGTTATGCAAATTGACCACATTCACTTTTACGTTGAAGACGTCTCTAAACAACGCGACTGCTTTATTCATGCGATGGGGTGTCAGGTCGTCAGTCGCACCGCCAAC
>JBGSVR010000670.1:0-2934 GCA_041752855.1 Thermosynechococcaceae cyanobacterium | reverse complement strand
TTGAGTATCATTAATGAACTGCTTAATTGCAAGGATGATAGATCGTTAATGATGCAGCCCTCTCCTCCCAAACCATTAGCCTCTGCTGAATCCCGCTTCCCTCTCAAAATGATGCAGTGGGTGGGATACAGCGTTGCGTTTGGGGTAAGCGTTACATTAGTGGCAACCAACCCAAAGCAGACACACTACACCGAGTTTGCGACACAGACCGTCTCGCGCCTTTTAGTTCAAGACTTATGCCGCGCTAATGACCGCACGCCTAAGCTATTTGACACCATGATCAAAGATGGCTGTCAAGCCTTTATGCAGCAAGGCAAAGCCGAAATCCGCGCTTTTATTGCCCACAACACCGAGCGCCAAGATTTTTTACTGTTTAGCCTTTACACCACAGAATTTCCGATTCGGCCTCTCAGGGTACTCGGCATTTTTAATCATTTTTTCCTGATTTCTTAGGGTTTTAAGATCACCGAACCCTGACGTAAAATTGACCAGCCCTCACCACTCCACTGGGCGACTGTAGAGGGTGTTCGGTTGATGTTGGGCGGCAACACCCACAATTGCGCGGTGGGGGTCAACACAGATGGAAACGCTTGAGCAATCTCGTCTAAATGTTCTAAAGGCGGCTCACCTGAAAGATTAAGGCTTGTGGTGGCGAGCGGGCCAGTCTGCTTCAAAATCTCTAGGGCAGGCAACCAGTTAGGAACCCGAATCCCGATGGTGGCTGGGATGGCAGGATTAACGGCAGCAGGAACGCGAAAGCTTCGCACCAAGAGTTCGCCCTTGGGCAGCACCAAGGTCACAGCACCAGGCCAATGCTGGGCAGCAACGGCCTCCCAAATCGCTCTAGATTCTGCATTTTCGTCCACAAAAGGCCATAGCTCCTCTGCCGATGCCGCCATCAAAATCAGCGGCTTTTCTAAAGGGCGCTGTTTGGCTCCATAGATTTTTGCCGCTGCGTTAGGTACTGCTGCCAAAGCAGGCACCGTATCAGTGGGGAACGCGATGAGTTGACCTGCCTGAGCGGCACTCACCAATGCTGCAATAGAGACTTGAGGCATTGACCTAAATAGCACTAAAGGCTGTCGAAAGTTCCGTATAGCCCTGGGTTGCGTTTAAGAGCGCTGCCTCCACTTGGGCGACAGGTAAGCTTTCAATTTCTTGAGAAGCCACAACACCCGAATCATTCGGATCAGGCAAGCGCAGACGCAAGGTTAAGCTATCAGATTCCATCTCTTTGGCTCCAATCACCGCCATGACCGGAATTTTGGCTTTTTCGGCATTACGGATTTTTTTGCCGAGGCGATCGCCCCCTGTATCCACCTCAACCCGTAACCCTTTCAGCAAGAAGTCGGCTGCAACCTTCTGCGCAAACGGGATTTGATCATCCGAAACCGTCAATAGCCTCATCTGCACCGGAGCCAGCCAGAACGGAAAATTACCCGCATACTGCTCAATCAAAATCCCAATCAGCCGCTCTAGGGAGCCAAAGGGCGCACGGTGAATCATCACAGGGCGCTTGCGGTTGCCGTCTTCAGCGACGTACTCTAGGCCAAAACGCTCCGGCAGATTGTAGTCTACCTGCACCGTCCCCAACTGCCATTCTCGCTCCAGCACATCCTGGAAAATAAAGTCTAGCTTGGGGCCATAAAAGGCCGCTTCGCCAATGCCCTCAAAGTGATCCATTCCCAGGGTTTCTACCGCGCGACGAATCGCAGTTTGGGCTTTTTCCCACGCGTCATCGCTGCCAATGTACTTATCTGAAGCCGGATCTCTAAAGCTCAGACGAGCGCGGAAGTTCTTGAGCTGAAGTTTCTCAAACACCGACAGAATGAGATCTACGACCTTCAGAAACTCATCATCTAGCTGCTCTGGGGTCACAAATAGGTGAGAGTCATCCACTGTAAAGCCCCGCACCCGTGTGAGTCCACCCAGCTCACCGGACTGTTCATAACGATACACGGTGCCAAATTCTGCAAACCGAATGGGGAGTTCACGGTAGGAGCGCAGTTCGCTTTGGTAAATCTGGATGTGGAATGGGCAGTTCATGGGCTTCATGACAAAGCCTTGTTCGGCTAGGCGATCGCCATCGTTCTCGCTCATGAGCGGAAACATATCTTCGTGGTACTTTTGCCAGTGCCCGGAGGTCTTGAATAAATCTACCCGCGCAATATGGGGGGTCACAACAGGTAGGTAGCCCCGCTTCACCTGTTCTTGCTTCAGAAAGTCTTCCAAAATGGAGCGCAAGATTGTGCCTTTGGGTGTCCATAGCGGCAGCCCTGGCCCCACTAGATCCGAAAAGATAAACAGCCCTAATTCTTTCCCAATTTTGCGATGATCGCGCCGCAGTGCCTCTTCCTTTCGGCGTTTATATTCGGTTAACTGCTCTGGGGTTTCCCAGGCGGTGCCGTAGATGCGCTGAAGCTGAGCTTTTGTTTCATCCCCGCGCCAATAGGCACCCGCCACACTCTCTAACTCGATCGCCTTGGGATTCAGCTCAGCAGTGGATTCGACATGAGGTCCTGCACACAGATCCCACCAGTCATCGCCGAGATGATAGAGGGTAATTGGCTCTTGGAGTCCTTCTAAAATTTCAAGCTTGTAGGGTTCATTGAGCGCCTGAATCCGCTGCTGGGCATCCGCACGGGAGACTTCTTCGCGCCGAACCGGAAGCTTGCGATTAATGATCTTTGTCATTTCTTTTTTAATCGCCTTCAGGTCTTCTTCAGAAAACGGCTGAGGGCTATCAAAATCGTAGTAAAAACCATTCTCGATCCAAGGTCCAATCGTCACCTGCACCCCAGGAAATAGCTTCTGCACCGCCATTGCCATCACATGAGACGTCGTGTGGCGAATGCGCTTGAGGGGTTCTGATTCGCTGGTTTTAGGCAGCAAAATTTTTGCAGGAATAGCTTCGGGCTGGGCTGAGGCAGACAT
>JBGSVR010000669.1:0-2622 GCA_041752855.1 Thermosynechococcaceae cyanobacterium | reverse complement strand
CGCCATTATTCAGGCAGCCCAAGAAGTGGTAGAAGGGCGGTGGGATGATCACTTTCCGCTACGGGTTTGGCAAACGGGCAGCGGCACCCAAAGCAATATGAACGCTAACGAAGTGATTGCTAATCGGGCGATCGCCCTTCTTGGTGGCGTACTGGGCAGTCAAACCCCCGTGCATCCTAACGATCACGTTAACCAGTCTCAGTCTTCTAATGATGTGTTCCCCACTGCGATGCACATTGCGGCGGCGGAGTCGATCAATCATCGGCTTGTGCCAATGGTGACAAAGCTCAGAATGGCGCTCAATGAAAAGGTTAATGCGTACCAAGATATCGTCAAAATTGGTCGCACTCACCTCATGGATGCCGTGCCTCTCACCCTCGGGCAAGAGTTTTCTGGCTATGTGTATCAGCTTGACCAAAACCTAGCGCGGCTCCAAAACGTACTGCCCGATCTCTACGAGCTGGCGCTGGGCGGTACTGCTGTGGGTACAGGACTCAATACCCATCCAGAATTTGCTGATCGCGTGGCGATTAAACTGGCGGCGCTTACTCAACTGCCCTTTGTCACTGCCCCCAATAAGTTTGCGGCCTTAGCAGCCCACGATGCGGTCGTGATGGCAAGCGGTGCCCTGAAGACTTTGGCAGCCTCCCTGCTCAAAATCGCCAACGATCTGCGCTGGCTCGGTTCTGGCCCTCGGTGTGGGTTAGGGGAACTCATTTTGCCTGCCAATGAGCCAGGGTCTTCAATTATGCCAGGGAAGGTCAACCCCACTCAGTGCGAAGCCATGACGATGGTGTGTGTGCAGGTGATGGGCAATGACGCGGCGATCGCCTTTGCGGGTAGTCAGGGCAACTTTGAGCTAAACGTGTTCAAGCCTGTGATGATCCACAATCTGCTTCATTCCATTGGGCTACTGGCGGATGCCTGTAGCTCTTTTACCGATCACTTAGTAGTGGGGCTAGAACCCAACCGTCCGCAAATTGAGGCGCTTCTGCAACGCTCTCTCATGCTGGTGACGGCGCTAACGCCCAGAATCGGCTACGACAATGCAGCAGCAGTCGCTAAAAAAGCCTATGCCGAAGCGAAAACCCTGCGCGAAGTTTGTCTAGAACTGGGCTACCTGACAGGCGAAGAATTTGACCAAGTGGTGCAACCTAAAGATATGACCCACCCCAATTTGTAAAAGCATCCGCTTAAGGAATCTCCTCGATGTCTCTAGCATCTGTGTTGCGTGTTGCAGTTAGCCTTTCCCTAGGCGGTTGCTTCCTCTTACCCCAGGCTAATGCCTCCCTCGTCTCGCAAAATGAAGTAAAGCGATTCCCAGAAAAAGTTGGCCTGCCGAGATTGTACCCTTCGACTCCGCTCCCTTCGACGGGCTCAGGACACAGCAGGGCACAATCTCTAGTCTCTAGCTGGCTGAGCGGAGCCGTGGCTTGCCTCCCGTAGGGTAGCCAGCGGTAAGCTGTTTTGCAGAAATCACCTTGCATCCACAAACCTGGATGCTATTTATTCTCCTTCCTTAATAAAGCTTGTCCCCACTAGACATGCATCTGTCAGGTCAGCACCGTTGAGGTTTGCACCCTCTAGCTCTGCACACAGTAAATTGGCTCGAATCAACGTTGCACCAGCTAAATTTGCGCCGCGCAAATCGGCTTCTTCTAAATTGGCTTCAGTGAGTAAAGCACCCTGGAGATTGGCAGTTCTTAAATCTGCGCCTTTTAAATTAGTGTTACTGAGGTTTGCGCCACGGAGATCAGCCTGTCTTAAATCAACGCCTTGTAGGTTCACGCTCATAAGGTTTGCACCACACAGAGAAGCCCCCGCAAAATTGGCCTGATGTGGGTTTGCACCCATCAAGTTGGCACCGCGTAGGCTAGCTCCGCGCAGATCTGCCTGGACTAAGTTGGCCTGCATGAGGTTGGCACCCCAGAGGTTTGCCCGCAAATCGGTTCCACTAAGGTTTGCGCCCATGAGGTTTGCGCCTTCTAGGTAGGCGCGTTCTAAATTGGCACCTTTGAGATTGGTGCCCACAAGTTTAGCGCCCGCTAGGTTTACTCCCGCCAGGTTTACTCCCGCTAAATCTTCATCTTCAAGATTGACTCCGGCCAATGCCTTGAGTTGCCCTTTGCGAATTGACTCAATGTCCATAGCCGACCTCCATTGCAATACGCTGCGGTGACGGGTCGTTTTCTGTGGGCAAGGCATCTAAAAGCCATAAACCATTAGTAAACTTGGGCGACTGAATAGACAACGCCATCCCCTGATGTAGACCTGACACCAGCAGGGTGAGCAAGTCTACTAGCTTCGGATCCCAGCGAGCGCCAGAGTATTGCTGACATTGCGCCAGTGCCGTTTGCAGCCGCGTAAACCACGCGGCTTTTGCCTCTGGGCTTTCGGGTGCGCCTAGAGCGCCGACCAACTGCTGAAAGTGCGTCGCCAGCGCCAAAATGCGGGCTTCTAGAGGGATATCATCCGCTGCTAGCCCCGCAGGGCCACCTTTGCCATTCCACCAGTCGGTTTGATGGGTCATAATTTGGGCGACGGCTCTTAAACGCGGCATGGTTCGTAATGCCTGGGCACCGGGCTCTAACGCACAAGTGAGGGGACAGGCTGGATACTCAC
>JBGSVR010000668.1:0-4979 GCA_041752855.1 Thermosynechococcaceae cyanobacterium | reverse complement strand
CAAATCTAGCCCCTGCACCAACCGCCGCGCCTCAACGTAGCGCTGGCTTTGACCAAAAAAGAACTGCACCAGCTTTTGCTTAGACTCCGGCTGATCGCGGAACTGCTTTTGAATGGCTTCATAGAGCGATTCCCATAGGCGGGGCACGCTTGCCATAAATTCTGGAGGATAGGCGAGCAGATCGCGCTTCAGGTTGCGAATATTGGTATAGACCTGAGTACAGCCCTGGGACAGCAGGTAATACTTGACGGTGCGCCCAAAGGAGTGCCAGGTGGGGAGAATGCTAATGGCGCGATCGCCAGGGACGGGTCTTAGCACGTCAGAAAACGTATTCATCTGGTGCATGAGGTTGGCATTGGTAAGCCGAACCCCTTTGGGCTTGCCCGTTGTGCCAGACGTATAGAGCAGGGTTGCTAACTGATTTAGCTGAAAGGTTGGCGCTGTAAAGGAATGACTACTGCCTATTTCTAGCAGCCGAGAAAAATTGACGATGGGGATAAGGCTATCGGTGGGCGTTGGCTCGTCAGAGAGTAGCCCCACAAACTTAAGATTTGCGGTAGAAAGCAGTGGCAACAGCTTTTGATAGGTTTTGAGGTCTTCTATCAACAGCGCCGAAGATTCACTGTTTTGGTAAATATAAGCCAGTTCTTGGGTATCGGCTAGGGCACTTCGCACCACGTCTACGGCTCCTGCGGTCATGCAGCCTTGGTCGGCGACAAACCAGCGGGCGGAATTGTCAGCGAAGAGGGAAATGCGATCGCCTTCTTGCACACCCAAACTTTGGAGCGCTGCCGCAAACTGACCGATCTGCTGGTTTAGCTGGGTAAAGGTAAGTGTGACAGCAGGGGTGCTGTAGGCATCCTGTAGCGCCACGAATGACCCACAGCGCTGGGCTAACATAGGCCAAATTTCAGGGAGTGCGTTGAGGGTTGCGTACTCCGCGTATACGTTTGACCTTTCCATGAGCTTTCCCTCGGTTGCACAACTATTACTAAAATCCTACGGGAAATGGGGGCGATCGCCGCAGGCAGTCTATGTTTTAGCCTAAACAACCTGCCCCAAAGTGTTTCAACATCAATGAAGTCAACACATCAATTATGATCGCATTGATACAGCTCATTTAGCCCCTAGCGGATATGTCTGAGTCTCCACTACTGCCAATCTTCCAAAAGGCTTACCAAAATACAGATCTAACCCCTCTGATTGAGCCGGAGCAGTTAGAAAAGTTTTGGGTGGAGTATGGGCGCGAGGCGTTAGAGTCGCTGGTGCAGCTTGTAGAAGATCATGCTGCCCAAGACGCAAAAATCATTTTTTCAGGACATCGTGGCTGCGGGAAGTCTACGCTGCTGGCAGAGTTTGGGCGGACGGTGGGCGATCGCTATTTTGTAACGTTCTTTTCAATCTCTGACCTGATTGAGATGTCGGATGTAAATC
The DNA here is from genome assembly GCA_041752855.1 of Thermosynechococcaceae cyanobacterium. GTDB lineage: Bacteria > Cyanobacteriota > Cyanobacteriia > Thermosynechococcales > Thermosynechococcaceae > JAAURS01. The sequence continues at coordinate 3,545 of JBGSVR010000668.1, read as the reverse complement.
ACATCAATATTTTGTTTGCGATCGCAGTCAACTTAATGCTGGAGGCCGAAAAGCAGCAGATTGAGATTCCAAAATCTATAAAGGATTCGTTTTACAGATGGTTTGCCAAGCGCACGCACACTGAAATTGATACACCAGTCAGTGGAGAAGTATCGGTGGGGTTTGATTTCAAGCTCATTAGCGGCAAGCTTAAAACTGAATCGGTGATTCGGGACGAAATTAAACATGAGTTTGAGCGCAATGTTTCTGACTTAGTCGCAAAGCTCAATGAAATTGCTGCAACGATTCAAGCTGCTAGCCAAAAAGATGTATTGGTGATTATTGACGACCTAGATAAGCTAGATTTAGCGGTCGTTCGCAGCATTTTTTCAGATCACATCAAAACGCTGTTTTTACCAGGATTTAGCATCATCTACACGATTCCGGTTGCGGCGCTGCGCGAAAACCCTTTGAGCGCCATGTTTACGACAGAAGCCGATGACCAAATTGTGGTGATGCCTGTCTCTAAATTGGTTGCTAAATCGGAGCGACGTAAGCCAGAGCCTGTTTATCAAGAAGCAGCAATAGAAACGCTTTGTGAGGTTTTGCATCGGCGCATCCCCAATGAGATTTTGGCACCGGAGATTGCGAAACAGATGGTGCTAGAAAGTGGCGGGGTGCTGCGAGAATTAGTCCGCATTTGCAACCGCTGCTGCCGAATTTGCCTACGGGAGATTCGCCGTCAGCCGGAGCGCACCGATTTTAAGATTGATGCGGCGGTTTTGACTGAAGCCATTAAGGGGCTGCGGTTAGATTTTGAAACGACTTTGGGTAAAGCAGATTACACCATCTTGCAAACGACCTATCAAAACTTTTTGCCAGAAGACCCTAAGGCGGATCCGTTTTTAGATTTACTGCATGGGCTGCAAGTGCTGGAATATCGCAATGATGAGGTTTGGTACGATGTCCACCCAATCGTGACGGATTTGCTGCGCCGCAAGGGGTTGATCGATGCTGTCGGATGAGCGAGTTGATTTAGACGCTGCTAATGCAACGGCTTACGAAGACTTAGTGGCGGCGATTGAGCCCAGCGATGGGGTTTTGAGCCTGCTGTTAGCGGTGTGCGACGATCCGCAACTGCGCGAAGCGACGATCCGGCAGTATGAAGCGGAGCTACAGCCTAAGATTTTGCCCTACCGAATTGAGATACCTCGCAAGGATCCGAGTCTGCGGCGCGTGATTGCTGAAAAGATTGCTCAAGAACCCTATTTACAAGAGGGCGGACGCGCAGTTTTAACTGTTATGGGTGCTGAAGGGCTGTCATTTTTAACATTAGGGGACGAAAAATCTGAACAGGATACGTTTTTGGGATATTTGCAGTGGACAAGGGAAGCACTGCGGGCTTTTCAGTACCCTATTGTGTTGTGGGTTACGTCTCAACTGTTAACTAAATTGAGCCGAAAAGCTCCAGACTTTTGGAGTTGGCGTAAAGATGTGTTCCGGTTTGCCTCTAAAAAGACAGAAACGGTATCAAATCAGGATATTGAACCACTGCGTCTGGTTTTTGAATCCCTTGGATTACAGAGTGTTACAGAAGATGACTCAATCCCTTTAGAAGATTTGCGGCAACTCATTGCTAAGACTGAAGCAAGACTAGGTGATAAGCGCAATGACAAACTTTTAGCAACCCTTTATGACCAGATGGGCAGAATTTGTGCGAACCGTATAGAACAGGGTGAATCCATACAGTACCAGGAAGAATTGCAGGAGGCTTTAGATTACTTTTGTAAAGCGGCTGAAATTCAAACGGTATTGGAACTGGAATCTGACCTAGCTTCCAGTCTTGCTTGGCAAGGAGATCTCTACAGAAACCAAGGGCGCTACGCCGAAGCAGAACCGCTGCTTGTGCGATCACTTGAGATTAGAGAACGCCAATTAGGCGTAGACCATCCCAATGTCGCCACCAGTCTCAACAATCTCGCTTTACTCTACAAAACCCAAGGCCGCTACAGTGAAGCAGAACCGCTGTATGCACGATCTCTGGAGATTTCGGAGCACCAATTAGGTGCAGACCATCCCAATGTCGCCCAAAGCCTCAATAATCTTGCAGCACTCTACGACTCCCAAGGTCGCTACAGTGAAGCAGAACCGCTGTATGTGCGATCTCTGGAGATTAAAGAACGTCAATTGGGCTTAGATCATACCCTTGTCGCCCAAAGCCTCAACAATCTCGCAGAACTTTACAGAACTCAAAGTCGCTACGCGGAAGCAGAACCGCTGTATGTGAGATCTCTGGAGATTTGGGAACAACAATTAGGCGCAGACCATCCCAATGTTGCCACCAGCCTCAACAATTTTGCTTTGCTGTACGATTTCCAAGGTCGCTACGCGGAAGCAGAAAAGCTGTATGTACGATCTCTTGAAATTAAGAAACGACAATTGGGCGCAGACCATCCCAATGTTGCTGCCAGTCTCAACAATCTCGCAGCACTCTATGCATCCCAAGGTCGCTATGCGGAAGCAGAGCCGCTGTATATTGAAGGGCTTAGAATTTTAAGACAATTGAGCGAAAAATCAGAATTTGAGCATCCTAATCTCCAAACTGGCTTACAGAACTTCTACGGTTTTGTCGCACAGGTCATACAAGAAGGACGGCAAGGAGAGCTATCCGATCATCCGGCAACCCAGGCACTGCTAAAGCAGCTTCAGTCTTATGCCGATGCGGGATAGATTCAGCCTAGCTTCGCCCTTGCAAAATCAAGACAAGCAGCGCATCATTAAATAAGCATCAAATTTAGTGCAAATATACCAATGTTAAATCTAAGCCGAGATATCAACTCCCTGTCCAACTTTAAGCGCAACACCAGCGACTTCTTAGAACGACTGAAAGAAACCCAATCCCCCTTGGTTTTAACCCTCAATGGCGTATCTGAGCTAGTGGTTCAAAGTGCTGAGGGCTATCAAGCGCTTTTAGATCGATTAGAGTACCTAGAAACCGTTGCAGGCATTCAACGAGGGTTGACTGAACTCGCAGAAGGTCAAGCCGTCCCTGCCATTGAAGCGCTTGAACAACTGCGGAAAAACCTGGGGCAGTCGCAAAATGCATGAGCTACCAAGTTGAAATTTTGCCACAAGCCTTGAACGACATTGAAAATTCCTTTCGGTGGATAGCAGATAATATTGGCTCAACCACCGCTGAGGGATGGCACGAAGATTTAATTGCAGCCATTCATTCCCTAGAGTCTTTTCCCAATCGCTGTGCGGTTGCGCCCGAAGCTCAAGAATTTCAGCAAGAGATTCGGCAGCTATGGATTGGGAAAATCAAACATTACCGAGCCTTATTTATCGTAGAAGCGAATCAAGTCTTTATCTTGCATGTTCGTCATTCGAGTAGAGCGGCGCTAAAAAAAGATCCACCCAGTTTAGAAATTCGACTTTGGACAAATCTGAAGGTCAAATGGGCTGAACGCTATGCAAGAAAGGATAATGACGGTTTCAATCTAAAGCCCCGTCATTATCGCCACCTCCATTATGCCTATTCCTCTCACTGCATCTGAGTTTAAGAG
>JBGSVR010000667.1:0-2518 GCA_041752855.1 Thermosynechococcaceae cyanobacterium | reverse complement strand
GATGGGTAATCGGCTTCTCTAAGGGCAAATGATAATTTTCAACCTGCTTAATGGGCGTAATCTTAGCCGCCGTTCCGCTCAAAAATGCCTCATCTGCAATCAGCAGTTCAGTTTTATCAACAGGGCGCTCTACTACCTCATAGCCCAAATCTCGCGCCACTTGCATAATGCTGTCACGGGTAATGCCTTCTAAAACATCTTGATCGACACCAGGGGTAAAAATGCGTCCATTGCGTACCACAAAAAGATTCATGCCAGAGGCTTCGCAGATCTTGCCCTGGGTGTTCAGCAAAATGGATTCATCAAATCCTGATGCGATCGCCTCGGTTTTTGCCAGCGAAGACGTAATATAAGCTCCGCTGATTTTGCCGCGCAGAGGCAGACTGCGATCTTCTTGGCGATACCAAGAGCTAAAGCGACAGCGCACACCATCGGCGGCTAAATAATCGCCTAGCTCAAGGCCGTAGATAAAAAAGTCCTTTTCAATATCATGCAGACGGGGCGTAATGCCAAGGTCAGAGGTATAGACAAAGGGGCGAATGTAAAAAGGCTTTTGGGGTTGATTTTTCTGGACAAATTCGGTAATGGCAGTCTGGATTTGCGCGGCAGACAAATCAAACTGCAAAAACTTAGCGCTTTGGGCTAGGCGCTGACAGTGGCGATCGAGCCGAAACAGCAAAATCTGGCCTGGATCTTGAGGATCGGGAATGCCTCGCATCCCCCCAAAGGCTCCAGTACCGTAGTGGAGCGCGTGGGTTGCAATCGAAAGCTTGGCGTTCTCAAACGGAATGAACTGATTCTCAAAGTAGGCGATGGGTAAAAAGTTGTACATGAGCGACTCAATGGACTGCAACGGAAGGCTCCTCACTTCAGCCTATGGGAGCAGACGCCCCATGGCAAGCTAGATTTAGTACGGTACGCGCTATCGTTGTACTAGCCTATTTTGGCTTTACCCGCCGATGGATTGAATCGAGAGCCGTGCGTCAGCCTACCTATTCTTTTGTCATTCCGCTCTATAACGAAGAAGATACCCTTCCCGAACTGTATCGTCAGCTTTCAGCGCTCTTCGATACGCTAGACGGTACGAGTGAGCTAATTTTAATTGATGACGGCAGCCGCGATCGCTCTTTGAGTATGCTGCGATCGCTCCAATCCCAAGATGCCAGAGTTCGCTACCTGAGCCTCGGTCGCAACTTTGGGCATCAGATTGCGCTGTCTGCGGGGCTACAATTTGCCACGGGTAAAGCCGTCATCGTCATGGATGCGGACTTGCAAGATCCGCCCGAAATTGTGTCTCAACTGATTGACCAATGGCAGGCAGGTTATGAAGTGGTTTACGGGCAAAGACTCAGTCGCACCCAAGAAAGCTGGCTCAAACGGCTGACAGCCTACGGGTTTTACAGACTGCTCAAGCGTTTATCAGATGTCGAGATTCCGGCGGATACAGGCGACTTTTGCCTGATGGATCAGGCCGTCGTCACCCTCCTCAACCAAATGCCAGAGCGCAACCGCTACATTCGAGGGCTACGCGCTTGGGTGGGCTTCCGTCAGACGGCAGTTCAGTTTCACCGTCCTGGGCGCTATGCTGGCTCGGTCAAATATACCTTTCGCAAATCTTTGGCTTTAGCGATTAACAGCATTTTGGGCTTTTCTAAAGTCCCGTTGCGGCTGGCTACCTACCTAGGGCTATTCTCAGCAGGCTTTGCAGGCTTGATGATGGCGCTAACCATCTACTGGCGCTTTTTTGATGCCTCTTCCCATCGTTTAGAAGGATATGCGTTTATTACAATGGCGGTGTTCTTTTTGGGCGCTGTGCAGCTCATCTGCATCGGCATTTTAGGGGAATATATTGGGCGTATTTATGAAGAAGTGAAAGGTCGCCCACTTTTTACTATCAAAGAATTGGGTGGATTGACTCCACAGGCTGTTCCAAAGGCTCAAGCGATCATTGGCACTAGGTAAGATTTCAAGAGAGAAAGCCATCCAACCATAATCTTGGCAGGCCATCATCAGCCGTTACGGACGTGGCTACCGTAAGGACACACCTACGGGTGTGCCCTTACGGTGATCAACTTATTCGTAAATCCAGGTAGAGAGGGTGGGCGTCCAGTTTGAGAGTTCTTCCGGCTTAAACCAGAGATCAATCTCACGCACTGCCGTCTCGGGAGCATCAGAGCCGTGAATAATGTTGCGACCAATATCCACTCCGAAATCGCCCCGAATGGTTCCAGGCTCAGAGTTGAGGGGGTTGGTCACACCAATAATTTTACGAGCAGAGGCTACAACACCTTTGCCTTCCCATACCATTGCGACTACTGGGCCAGAGGTAATAAAATCTACCAAACCACCAAAGAATGGCTTTTCTTTATGTTCGCAATAGTGCTGCTCGGCAAGGTCGCGGCTCACGGTCATGAGCTTTAGCCCCACTAAGGTAAACCCCTTTGCTTCAAAGCGACCTAGAATTTCGCTTACTAGTTTGCGCTGTACGCCGTCTGGCTTAATGGCTAAAAATGTACGT
>JBGSVR010000666.1:0-3474 GCA_041752855.1 Thermosynechococcaceae cyanobacterium | reverse complement strand
TGGCAAACCTGCCAAAGCCTTTCATCCGTTTTACGTCATTTTGATTGGCAGCTATGGCAACATCAACCACTTCTTTGACCAGCTCCAGCGCAACGGGCTTAATGCCGTTGAGAATGAGTTTGTGATTTTTTCTCCCCAGCCTATTGAGCAAGCCGCAACCCTCAACGCCAACGAAGTCAAATCTGCCCCCCGTAAGGATATCCTTCAGCCCAAAGCCCTCAACGATAGTCGCGTGGTGGTGCGCAAAAACAACCCCACCGCTCCGGTGCAGTTTTTAGTCGTCACTAAAAAGACGGGCAGCCAACCCACCGATGTCGAAATTCCCTATCGTGCGCTCAATGGTGTCTTGCCCATTGATGGAGGGGCGATCGCCCTTACCCCCACTCTCGAAAAGTATCAGGGGAAAAGCTTTCAGCCCGTCGAGACTCAGGGTTTTCAGCTCACCAACTTAAGCATTAAAAACAACGCCCTTCGCTTCAAGACCAAAATTCAGGCCGACCAACTCGATCCTGGCATTTACCGCTTCAACTTTGACGCATCCCCCACAGACTTCACCGAGCCAGACTGGTGGAATAACTGGAACGCCACAGAAGGCAACCTCGACGGAGCCAAAACCAATAACCTACTCCCATTCCTGAGAGGGTTAAGACTTCGCACCGCCGAACTTATGAAGCAGCAAAAGCCTCTCATTGCCCGTCTTTGCTACGCAGTCCAGAAAAAGTAGAGCGATTTCTCCGCTCACCTAACTTTTCTTCACCCCAGAGAGAAGGACTAATTCTGGCTCCCCTCGCCCTTTATGGGAGAGGGGCTGGGGGAGAGGGTAATATTTGTGCAATAGGTCTACTAATTATTTCTCACAGTCGGCTCTTCATCAGGTATTAACAGCGTCGCCTCAACCTGTCGCTGGTTGAGAGGAACTGCCACAAACCGACCCTCATCCACCAAATAAGTAATAGTGTCAGCCTTTAAGCTATTTCCATCTTGCAGCACATAAACATTGCCACTTAAAACAATCCGCCGCTCGCGGCTGTAATACTGCGCCGCATTTGCCGTCGCCTGAATCTTACGGGCTGGGTAGCTAAGCTGGACATTGCCGTTAGCTGTTACAACGCCTGTTTTAGCGTTAGCCTGCTGAATATCTGCACGCAACGTCAGCGCCCGTCGTGGAGCTTGGGCAGTGACATCGCCACAACTCATCACCGATAAGCCGATCATGCTCAGGCTAAGAATGAGTTTTTGAGTCAATGATCGAACCATAGGGAGTCTCAACGCAATGCTTGCTCGCCTATTATAGAGCGGCAGACTGCAATATGCGGTACCTCTAGAGATGCGGTTACTCCGTGATTCTCAGAGAGTCGCCCCATCCCAAAGACAGCTTTTTCTATATGGGTTATGCTCTCTCAGCCATCAATATAGTGGATTAATGCGCTATGACACAGCACCATAAAGACCATGATCATCATAGCCATAGCCATTCCCATAGTAATTCTCACGCCCATTCCCATACGCCAGCCAACTTTAGCCGAGCTTTCGCCGTCGGGTTAGTTCTCAATATCGGCTTTGTCGGCGTTGAATTCTTCTATGGACTGCTGGCACATTCCATCGCCCTCATTGCCGATGCAGGTCATAACTTAAGTGACGTTTTAGGGCTGGGGCTAGCATGGGGTGCTGCTGTTTTATCCCGTCGGCCTCCCTCTCGTCGTCACACCTACGGCTGGCGCAGGTCTTCTATTTTGGCGGCTTTCTTTAACGCCGTATTTTTGCTCATAGTAACGGGGGGCATTGCTTGGGAGTCCATTCAGCGCTTTCAGGAACCTGGGAAGGTACAGGGCGGCGTCATTATTTGGGTGGCGCTCGTAGGGATTATCATTAATACCATTACGGCGCTCATGTTTATGTCCGGTCGCAAGGGAGACATGAACATTAGAGCCGCATTTTTGCACATGGCAGCCGATGCGCTTGTTTCTGCTGGCGTTGTTTTGGCAGGGATTGGCATTTTAGCAACGGGTTGGCAATGGCTAGACCCCGCTTTTAGCCTAGTTGTGAGTATTGTGATTGTGGTCAATACTTGGCAGTTGCTAAAGGAGTCTTTTAGTTTAGCGCTAGATGCCGTCCCAGAAAGTGTGGATGAACGGGCAGTGCGTGCCTTTTTGCTAGAGCGTCCCGGCGTTACGCAAATCCATGACCTTCATATCTGGGGGATGAGTACCACTGAAATTGCGCTAACCGTTCATCTTTTGATGCCGACAGGACACCCTGGAGATGATTTTCTAGCCCAAGTCTGCCAAGAGCTGCATGACCACTTCCGTATAGAACATTCGACTATCCAGATTGAACTAGGCGATGCCACAGAATTCTATACGCTGAACTGCGATCATCATGTTGGGCATCCGGTGGTAGAGCATTCATAATCGAAACTTGCGGCAGATCCCTTAACGTTTAGGCGCATGAGCGGCCTGCTTTGCTTCTTGAATCCACTGCATTACAACCCCAGCATTAGGGCACAAATCCCGCCGCTGAAGGTTTGCAACCTGGAGCCGCAAAATATGACGGTGCAGCATAGACGCACTCATAGTCGAAAGCTGAGCGACAGACGTAACCCCAGCATGAAGCAGTAGCCCACAATACTGACAGCCCACACTTTTGAGGTGAGATAGCTCCGCCAGCGCCATCCATTTGCGTACCCAGCGATCGGAAATCTGAAGCTTTTGGGCAAGATGCCGCTGTTTTTCAAGCGTTTTAGTGTGCTTGAGTAAGACGACCGTAGACTCAATCTCTACGTCATAGAGCTTCTGATAGTCTTGGTCGCTCATCCCAGGTAGATCTGTTAGAGACCAGCCTTGAGGTGGCATTAATGAGGTCATAGCAATGAAGTCACAACGTCGGCTCAAGCTTCAAAAAGGTTTAAGGGCAAGTAACCACACATTTCGTTGATGCCGTCTGCAAAATCAGACTGGAAGGCAATCAATACGCCACGATGACCATCTGGGTAAGGGCTGGCGTAGCATAACCCTGCACGCGGATTGAATTTGATATAAACCGCGTCATTGCAGGGGTTGACAACGGCAGGCGGCTTATAGCCAAAGGCTTTGGCATAGCTGTGGAGAGCGGCGATCGCCCCCTTCCAGTCTGCCGCCAAAATCCCAAACATGTGGGTATCGGTAATGCTTGACAAGTGTAAAACCGCCTGACGCACGGCAGTTTTTTCTGCTAAAGACTCAATCTTTTTCGTCTCAAGACAGCTAAAGGGGGCAAGAATGGCTTGGGCCTGCGCCGTTGTCATTGAAGCCATCGGCTGCACCGTTTCAATTCCCTCAGCATTCATGGGTTTATTGCCGTTCTCAATATTTCAGGTCTATAGGCGTACCGTACCACGCCAAACGGTACCATGAGGGATGCAAAAGTCTGTGCTGTGTTCCTATGCCTGTTGCTCATATTATTGGTCTTGGTCGTTCTGGTATTGCTGCGGCTCGT
>JBGSVR010000665.1:0-4193 GCA_041752855.1 Thermosynechococcaceae cyanobacterium | reverse complement strand
ATGACCTCATCGCCTGGATCTAAAAATGCCTGAAAAATGTTGTAAAGTCCATGCTTGCCACCGTTAGTGACGATCACATTTTCGGCGTTATAAGCCAACTGGTTGTCGCGCTGGAGCTTACGGGCGATCGCCTCCCGCAGTGGCGCTTCCCCCGCTGCGGCTCCATACTTGGTTTTGCCTTCATCAAGGGCTTTTTTAGCAGCTTCTTTAATGTGGTTTGGCGTATCAAAATCCGGTTCACCCGCGCCAAACCCTAGTACGTCTAGTCCTTCTGCCTTCATCGCCTTCGCTTTGGCGGCGATCGCAAGCGTCATCGAAGCGGGAACCTGAGCGATCCGCGCAGCCAGTTTCATTCGTTCACCCGTAGTGCTGTAGACCAAAATCCTTCCCTCAAATCACCTTGGGATCCTTCTAGTATTCCCAGCTTCCTAGCCGGAACCCAACGTATCAGAGTGACCCATATTTGCTGACCCTGACAAATGATTTCCAGCGCGCATTAAGCCGCAGTGGACACTTTTAAAGACCTTATATTCGCATCCTACACCCCTAGAGTATGGTCTGGACATCGTTGTTTATAGAGATGCACAATTTTGTCTGTCACTTCTGATACAGAAAGTCCATCGGTCAAAATCTCAATGGCATCGGTGGCTTTCCGCAGTGGCGCAGTCTTGCGCTGTCTGTCTTTGCGATCTCGCTCGGCAATATCTTGAGCCAATTGTTCATAGGTAATGTCAGCGTTTCCTGTTGATTGCAGCAGTTCGCTATAGCGACGACGGGCGCGTTCCTCTACGGAGGCGGTTAGAAAAATTTTGAGTCCAGCCTCGGGGAAAATGTGCGTTCCTATATCTCGGCCTTCTGCCGCTACGCCCCCCACGGCTGCGTAGGCCTGCTGCTGCTGACGCAGAATATCTCGCACCGCTGGCTGGGCGGCAAGGGTAGATACATGGGCGGTCACTTCAAGGGAACGAATGGCCTGGGTTACGTCTTGCCCATTCACCCGCACTTCTAAGGGGTCGCTGGGCTTCAGCTCTAATTCAGCTTGACTGACGAGATCGGCGATCGCCCCTTCATCCTCTAACGACACATCCGACTGAAGCGCTAGCCAGGTCATGGCGCGGTACATCGCCCCAGTATCGAGATGGATCAGCCCCAGTTCTTTCGCACAAAGGCGCGTGACCGTGGATTTTCCAGCCCCTGCTGGCCCGTCAATCGCCAAAATGGGTTTGCGTCCGTCCAGCACGATGTTGTCAATGAGACGGGTGTGGCCTACACGAGCGGCGATCGCCACCATGCCTACAGCATCAACCTGCGCTAAAGGCTCCAGCGTCTGCGGATCGACTACTTCTATGTACTCCACTTGTACCCCTGATTCTTTTGCCACGGTTGCTTCAATCATCTTTAATATTAAGCTGCGGTCTTTTACGCCTGTACTAAAAAGTGCTTCAGCTTGTTTCAGTCCTTGCGAAAGTACCAGCGCCTGCTGGGTTTGTGCCTTGCTCAGGTACTGGTTTCGTGAGCTGTAGGCAAGTCCATTAGATTCGCGCACGATGGGGCAGGGCACGATGGTGGTTGCCACATTGAGATCTTTCACAAGCTGCTGAAGAATGGCAAGCTGCTGGGCATCTTTGCGTCCAAAGTAGGCGCGATTGGGCTGTACTAAGTTAAGCAGTTTCAGCACGATGGTGGCAACGCCTTGAAAATGGTTGGGACGCGATCGCCCACATAGTCTTTCGGTTAAAGCCATGGGGGGCACCACTTGGGTAAGGGGGCGACTAGAGACTAAATCGGCTGCATCTGGCACAAAAACGGCATCAACCCCACATTCTTGGCAGAGGGCGAGGTCAGGTTCTAGGGTTCTAGGGTATTGGGTAAAGTCTTCGGCTGGTCCAAACTGAAGAGGATTCACAAAAATGCTGACAATCACAACGGCATTTTCTTGTCTAGCCCGTTGAATTAAACTCCGGTGCCCCACATGGAGTGCGCCCATCGTAGGGACAAGGCCAATGTGCCCTAGTAAGCCTTCGTTGCTGCTGCTACGTTGCACGCCAAGTCGCTGCATTTGCAAAAAGCGACGAAGCCCCGCCACTGATTTTAGGACAGGGATGGGGGCTTGCATTGCGATACCTCAATTTCTCAACCTTTATAATACGCTCGATTTTCGTTTAGGCAAGCTGGGCTGAGATGCTAGATAATTTGAGATAGCGCCATTCATTCTATGGGTTCACTCACAATGACTGCCCTTACGCTAAATCTTGATTCCATTACTACCCTGACCCATGAGCAGTTTCGCAAACTCTGTCAGGACAACCGCGACATCCAGCTTGAACTCACCGCCCAAGGAGAACTGATTGTTATGCCACCAACAGGTTGGGAGTCAGGAAAACGAAACGCTTCTGTAACGGGGCAACTATGGGCTTTGCTATTCCAAGCCCAGCTTGGTACAGCCTTTGATTCATCGACTGGCTTCAGGTTGCCCAATGGTGCGGTTAAATCACCCGATGTTGCGTGGGTACGACAAGATCGCTTAGATACCCTCAGCCCTGACCCTTCCGAATTTTTGCCTTTGGCTCCAGATTTTGTGATTGAACTGCGGTCTGCGAGCGATCACCTTAAGCCTCTACAAGACAAAATGAAGGAATATCAAGACAATGGTGTTCGCTTAGGCTGGCTCCTCAACGCAAAAGACCAAGCTGTAGAGATCTATAGAGAAGGTCAGGGGGTGCAAGTGTTGCAAGCTCCTGTCAACTTGTCGGGAGAAGATGTGCTGCCTGGGTTTATTTTAGAGTTGAAAGGGGTTCTATATTAGCGTTGAGCGATGCCTACAAAATTAACAATCTCTGGCAAAGTGATGGGGAAAACCCGACCCACCTTCACGGATTGGGAGCTGACTTTACCTGAAGCTATAGAGATAGAAAAACTGTCCCTGCGATCGCTCCTCACGCACCTTGTCTTTGCCGAAGTCAGCGCCTTTGAAACCCGCCAAAGTCAGCGTCGGCTATTGCGGATTTTGAGTCCAGAACAAATTCAGCTTGGCGTGGAGCAAGGGAAAATTGAGTCTGGTGGCAGTGAGTTAGACCAAAAAGTTGAGGCGAATGCCGCTGTTGAAGTTGCGCTCCAAGCCTTTGAGGATGGACTCTATTTTGTGTTTATAGACGATGAGCAGATTGAAGGACTGGATGCAGCGGTAGTGCTACAACCGACTTCGCAACTGATGTTTTTGCGGTTGGTTCCGTTGGTGGGTGGGTAATCTATACATAGAGTTATCAAAATCCTTGCAAGATGCTGAATCCTGAAGTCGCCCAAGCCCCACTTAAGGGGATGGTTAGCAAAGACTGGCGATCGCACCGTATCCGGCAGTTTGCGGCACTCCCTCAAAATCTGGCATCCATCGGCTATGGATTATTTTGCCTTGGAGAGGATGGTAGAGCAGGGGATTATTCTCAAGTCTATGAGTATCAACAAAAAGCCCTAACGCGGTTGGATGGGTTGACTGAGGGCGATCGCACCCAAATCTTCAGCATTCTATTCCCCAAAATTAGCGCCACTGTTGAGCTAGCGTGGCAGTTTCATAGTCAGTTGCCCTACACCATTGGATACAGTCGGCGCTCGTTTCGGACTCCTTGTCATCCAGAATTTACGCAGGCAAAACGCAGCCAGTGGCTGATTCAGCTTATTGGCACAATAGAGGGTTATGACCAAGATTTAGAATGGTTTGCGGCTTGGGTGCCCTATCTGGGCTACGGCGCACCAGACGTATTAGGTATTTTGTTTGCCGCTGCTATCAATCAGGGCGATGCATTAGGGCAAAGCATTTCGCAAGTTCTGCTAGATTCGGCACGGGGCGACCATGAAATTGGCGCAATGGGGCGACACGTCACCCGTGCGCTACTGGTCGCCAATGACCCAAACGGCTGGGATTTCATTGAACGGTTACTGTTAGCCGCCCAGCGCCAGGAAGGGCTGCGACAAACCATCTTAGAAACCATTGATGAAGCCCACCCCGTTGCTTTTGGGCGCATGGTGCGGCTGATTGTGGCAGAGAACCTAACGCGATTTAGCGCTGTGATTCGGGCGATTGACGTGTGGTTTGGGTTTGGGCTGGAATCTCTCAATGAGAAACAGGCGAAGCAAATACTGACCCAAGTGAGCCAATATCTAGAAGATGAAGCTGCACGGGCAGCCGCCTTAACCAG
>JBGSVR010000664.1:0-2422 GCA_041752855.1 Thermosynechococcaceae cyanobacterium | reverse complement strand
TATTTTTGACAAAGACGGCACCCTTGCCAACGTTGAGGTTTATCTTAAAAGCTTGGGTCAAAAACGGGCGCGGCTTGTCGATGCAAAAATTCCAGGTGTGCAAGAGCCGCTGCTGCTGGCCTTTGGTTTAGAACCGTCAGGCATTAATCCAGCGGGGCTATTAGCGGTGGGGAGCCGTCGTGAAAACGAAATTGCCGCTGCCGCCTACATCAGCGAAACAGGTCGAGATTGGGCAGAGGCACTCCAGATTGCCGTAGGGGCGTTTCAAGAAGCCGATAGCTATCTCAAACCCAAGGCTGTTCATACGCCGCTGTTTGTAGACACTGGGGGTTGGGTCGCGCAGTTTGCTCAAGCCGGACTAAAGCTAGGGATTTTATCTGCCGATACCACCGCGTCTGTCAAAGAGTTTATAGATACCTATCAGCTCTCCTCTAGCATCTCGGCCTACCAGGGCGTAGATGGCAGCAGCGAGTTCAGTAAACCAGACCCTAGGTTTTACGAAGCAATGTGCCGCCAGTTAGAGGTATCTCCAGCAAACACCCTAATGGTGGGTGATTCTACCCTCGATATGATGATGGCTCGTGCTGCGCATAGCGCGGGCTGCATTGGCGTAAGCTGGGGCTGGCAAACGAAGGTGGTGATCGCCCAGGCAACCTGCGTGATTGATCGTGTCAGTGATTTGCAAATTGTGTGAGGGGATGAGGGCATCCACGGTAGCAGGCATTGTCATAGTGGCAGCTATTTTCCTTGGTGCCATTCGCCCAGTTCTTCGATGATGTGTTCGACTTAACGGATTTTGTCTTCGGTGCTTTCGCGGGTGGTTGCTGGGTGGTCATTTTGGTATGCAGCTCCAAGAGTTTTCGAGGCGCTCTGTGTCGCCCCTTACACGTTTTGAATGAAGCGGCGACCGATGTAGAAATGCTCTAAGATTTCGTCGTTGCGATCGCCATTCAATTCTCAGGCGGAATTTGTGTCTTCAGCACTTCAATTAAATGCGGTATCTCAAGCTGAACCACATCCCAAATGATATTAAGGTTGACATCATCATATTCATGCACGAGCCGATTACGCATACCATTAATTTCTTGCCAAGAAATGTTTAATAAGTTCTGTCGAGTCGTTTCTGAAACTCGTCTGGCGGCTTCGGCAATGATTAAGAGCCGCCGAATCACGGAATCCTGGAGCTGCACGTTATCAACGAACTCATTTTTTGTACACTGATTTGTGTAGGTCATAATCAGATCTGCGGATTGCAGCATATCAAGCAGAAATTGCAGATCCCGTTGCATAAATCACCTGGGCAGAAGAAAGAATTTCGTGACGGCGTAGGTAATTGCGGCTGGCTTCGATGCCCTGACGGGTAATCAGGTCAATATCTCGATGAAAGATATTTTTGAGTTCTGCTTCCATTTGGTCTAAGGTGCTAAATGTGGGGTGAGCATCTGGGTGAAATTGCACCATGACATCAATATCGCTATCATCGCGGAAATCATCGCGTAAAACAGAGCCAAATAGGGCAAGTTCTGTCACCTGCCATTGATGACAAAACGCAGCTATTTTCTCTATGGGTAGTTCAATTGCCCATCTCATTATTTGCCTCCTTTACATTTGATAGACTGTTTTGTTGATGTCTGCTGACTGGTCATCTTTGTATTTACGCAATCACCAAAAAATTTCCAGACCCACAAGCTGGGTCAAACACCCGAATCCGCGCCAGCCGCGATCGCAAAATTCAGCAGCTTGCGCCCATTATCTCCCGCTGCTTCTCGCTGGGCGCGCAACTCATCCCAAAACAGGGGATTCAATACCTTACGGCTTAAAGCGTTTTGAGATAGCTCAACAAATCAGCCATCTCTGAAGGGTTCGCTTGAAATTTTGGCATGGGAGGCGTTTTGCCACTGGTGACTTGCTCAATGAGGCTTAACTGCGATCGCCGACTCGATACCTTCAGCAAACTAGGCCCTACTCTTCCCGTTGCTAGGGTTCCGTGACACCCTGCACAATTCATCTGAAAAATGGCGTTACCGCGTACTGCATCACCGCGAATAGCCTGTACCGACTGCACATAGGGATCAGCGTGCTGCCAAACGTAAACGCCTGCTACTGCTAAAACTGCAACTGTGATCAACGCCAGCGCCACTAACACCAATTTTTGAACATTGACTTCAGCGACGAGCGCTGGCTGGTCTTCCACGATTGGCGCTCCAAAAACCTTGCTTGTTAAAGCCTACATCTCTTTATATAACATTTAATTTCTTTACTCGCGTTCACAAAGCCTTGGTTTTTACAGGATTGTTCTCATAAACCGACCCCAGAGTGCAGCCGCCTGACCGCTACTGCCGTAGGTCGGCTTATTGTCATCATTGCCCAGCCAAATACCCGTTAATAGATTTTGGTTTGGGATAAAGCCAATAAACCAAAG
>JBGSVR010000663.1:0-12839 GCA_041752855.1 Thermosynechococcaceae cyanobacterium | reverse complement strand
ACTCTTAAACTCAGATGCAGTGAGAGGAATAGGCATAATGGAGGTGGCGATAATGACGGGGCTTTAGATTGAAACCGTCATTATCCTTTCTTGCATAGCGTTCAGCCCATTTGACCTTCAGATTTGTCCAAAGTCGAATTGCTAGCACCGGAGAACTTGCAGGAAGTTGAGTGTTGTGTTTGACTAACCGCGCATGCCAGCCTGCTGTTGCTTGACCATCAATGAATTCAGCGGTTTTGACCTTAGAGACAATTAGCTCTAATTCCTCAGGGGTCAGAATATTTCCAATGCATAGGATCATGGCGATCGCAGGCTGGTAAAACGTTTCCTTCTTGTTATTGAAGCCAATGTTTCAGAACGGATATCGGCTCTCCGCAGTAGTCTATCCACCCTGAAACTGAAGGCGTTGTAAGGTGCGGAGCAACCTATAGCTTTGCCCAATCTTCCGCTAGCATATTAGCCTGAAGGATGAAGCCGCCCTTACCGTCTGGTGTAAGCACATAGGCCATCCCCTGGGGCGCTGGATAAATACCAGTTCCGGCCTCAAAGATGTCATCATGTCCCACAATGACCGTGTTTTTACCCGCTGGAGGCATTGCGGTCAAAAACGGCATAACGTTGGCTTTCATCTCTTGGACTTGAGCCTCTGTGTAATCTTCAAAGGGTAAGAAGTTGAGTTTTGGATTCTTCTGATGCTTGCCAAACGCTAAATCTGCCGTTTTCCAAGCGCGGCAATATTCACTGGTGATTACCTCACCGACTGGAATTTTCTTTGCAGTAAATGCTAAACCAATGTCCTTAGATTGCTGGATACCCACAGCATTCAGTTTTCGCTGGCTTTCACAATTACCCAGCTTCATTTTGGGATCGGCCTGGTCAGCATAGTCCTTTTCAGTCTGGGCATGGCGGAAGTAGATAATATGTCCTCCTTTTTTGAGGGCACTCAAGAGCGCTGAGCCGCTCAGTTTATCTTTAAACGCTGCATTTGCCTTTTCCCCCGCGCTGGGTTCTTCAGCGCCACCTTCACCACCTTGAGCAGGGGCTGCGGTAGTAGGTTTAGATGCACCGCCTTCACCACTCTCACCGCCTTCGCCCCCTTGAGCAGGTGTACCTGCAATTAGAAATACTCCCTTCGGTTGCGCAACTTGTCCAATCAAGAACTGTGAAGAAGGTTCTGCTGGCTTTACTCCTGTCGCATTGGCTAAAGGGGCGATCGCAGCCGTTCCTGCCAATACATAAGCACCCACACTCATCCAAATTTTAGTTTGGCTAAAAGTCATCTTGATTTTTTACTCCGTTGGTAACACAACAAATTTCACACTTTCGCTAAATTCCGATCCCCTAGAATTAGCCCGTCCTCCATCCGTCGAAGCTTTAGCTGCTCCACCGAAAACTTTTGCTAAGGTCGCCGAGTGGCGATCGCCAACTTTGCATCTTTCACTCGACGTACCTGATCCATCACGGCGATGATTTTGCCATGCTCTACCTTTTCATCGGCATTGATCACTACGACCAAATTGTCTTGGGGTTTCGCTAACGCCCTTAAAGCAGGCTCTAGCTGCGCTAACTGAATCGGCTTTCGGTTGAGCGCAATAGCTCCATCAGGCTTAACCGTCACCACAACCTTTGTCTTTTGCTGAACTTTTGCTGTCGCGGCTCTAGGCAAATTGACCGGAAGTCCTTCGGTTCGGGACAAAAACAAACTCGACATAATGAAAAATGTGAGGATGGCAAACACCACATCAATCATCGGCACAATGTTAATCTGAGCCGGAATATCGGGTTCATCTGGCAGACGCATAAGACACCCCCTGCTTATCGTGATTGCGCCGATAAATCAGCTCCATCTGTCCGCCGTACTCTTGGATGAGCGCCATCTGCCGCTGATATAAGCCCCTAAAAACATTGGCAAAGACCAATGTAAAAATGGCAACCACCAACCCAGAAGCAGTTGACACCAACGCTTCACTGATGCCAGAAGCAACCCCTGTTGAGCTAGTGCCGCCAACTTCACCCAAATTAAGCGAAGCAAAGGAATTAATTAATCCCAGTACAGTGCCCAACAGCCCCAGCAGGGGAGAAAGCGCAATGATTGTGTCAAAGATGTTGCTAAAGCGCTTCAGGGCAGGAATCTCAGCTTGAGCCTCACTTTCAAGCGCCAGTCGAAACTCCTCAGGATTTGGATCTTCTAGCTCTACTGCCGACAAGAAAATCCGTGCCATTGGCACATCACGATACTGCTTGAGCTTTGCTGGCACAAGCGTTGGCTCAAGTCGGTAGAGCTTAATCACCTCCCGCAGCAGACGCTGCTGACGGCTATAAATGCGATACCAAAACACACCCCGCTCGATAATGAGGGCGATCGCCAATACCGAACAAATGAGCAGGGGCCACATCACCACCCCGCCCTGAGAAAACAACCTCCCCACAACATTGCCTGGGTTCATGTACGCGCTCCACTGTCTTAGAAAGTTTTAATGCAGGTTCTCCTTAGAGATTAAATTTAAGTGAGAACTAATGTCAAACAAATTTTTAGACTGAATCCCTCTGTTATGACGCCTAGCCAGTCCAGACGAGATTGGGATACTGCTGTAATCTTTCCTACATATAGCTTTCAAGACTAGATATTAGGTTTGAGCTTAGCGAGCCATGTCTTCAGCTCCATTTTAGGTGCTTGACTTTATTGCTATAGAGTTTTATTTTTAAATCTAGATGAGAGTTAATTTCAATAATATTCTCTGGCATGAGCCTATCCTTGACTTCATTGCAACAGCGAGAGGCTGAAACCAAAGCCCTCAAAAAATTTCTGGCCTTCAGTTTGGTCGGCTCTCTGGTGCTGCATGGAGCTGTGATCGCAGTTCTTGGCCTCAACAATGTTCTGTCTAGCCGCGTTCTGCCTGAAGAAGAAGAACTAATTGAGCTAACGGTAGACGAACCATCCCAGAAGCTTGACGAGCCTAATGGTGGCGGTGGCGGCGGTAGTCCTCAGTTTTCGCTGCTTAACCCCACTCCGTCGGAGCCGGATGCGGTGGATACGACAACCTTTACGCCCCAGACCGTTGCTCAGGCTATTTCAACCCCAGAACCTGTACCAGAGCCAGAAGCGCCAGAGGTTATAGAAACCCCCAAGCCATCTCCATCTCCAACCCCTGTGGCAACACCCTCTTCATCCCCGTTACCAACGCCTTTGAGTCAAGCTTCTCCTAGCCCATCGGTAACAGCACCAAAATCTAAGACATCTGAGGCAAAGTTAGGAGAAAAGACTGAAAAAGTTGCTAAGGCAGGCGACAAAGGCGTCAATAAATCTGGAACAAGCTCTGGTTCAGGGGACGGGACTGGCAACGGCATTGGATCGGGCCGTGGTTCTGGGATTGGGTCGGGTTCTGGCAACGGCATTGGTAGTGGCAAGGGTACCGGAACAGGATCTGGTCAAGGGAAAGGGACGGGGAAAGAAAGTAGCGATTCTAAGCCCACACCTCAGCCAATTGCTGCTCAATCCCCGCCGCTCAAGGTGATTGAGCGACCCGATCAAGCTGGCAAGAAAAAGCCCAAGTGTGTCAAAAATTGTGGATTAGATGAATATTTAGGGGCGGAAGGTTCAGCGCGCTTTGACTTTCAAGTTGATGCCAGTGGGAAGGTCACAAATGTGCGGCTCAAGAAGTCAAGCGGGAATGTCGAGGTGGATCGAAAAGCTGAAGAAGCGGTTCGTCAGCGCAAGTACGAATCTTCAGATAGTGGCTTCAGCGCAAAAATCCGCGTTACGTCTGAGCAAGAAGGGTCAAGCTTTCAACGTCAGCAAGCTGAGCGACGGCGAGAGGATGCAGCCCTTCAATCTGAGCAAAACCGTCGTGCGGCTGAACGGGAACTAATTGACCAAGAGCGCGCTCAACGCCAAGCTGAACCAGCGTCGCCCCCTGCGGCAAAACCTGTCCCTATCGAAGCGCCGCCCCAACCAAAGCCAGCCTATGAACCTCCGGCTCCAGCCTACGAACCCCCAGCTCCGGCCTACGAACCTCCGGCTCCGGCTTATGAACCTCCAGCTCCAGCCTACGAACCTCCGGCTCCGGCCTACGAACCTCCGGTTCCAGCTTACGAACCTCCAGCTCCGGCCTATGAACCCCCAGCTCCCGCACCAGTAGAAGCGCCACCCCCCACCCCCTAGCGGAACATGAACCTCTTCTTAAGAGCCTTTTGATTCTGTCTTAGGCGAGATCTCGCCTGAGACAGATCTTGCCTGAGATAAAAACGCTTAAGCTAAGGGTTAAAACAGTCAAAAGAGAGGCTTCAATGAAACGACGGGATGTTCTAGCAGCTTCTTCCGGATTCTCGGCCTTGGCCTTAACCGCTTTGAGCGGCTCCGCTTCCAAAACATTGGCAGTATCCCTTCAGCCTCTTAAAGGTCAAAACGTTCAGCTCGATAAAGACCTCACGGGCTATTATGTGACGCCAAGCGGTAAAGGGCGGTTTCCTGCGGTGGTTGTGATTATGGAAGCCTTTGGACTCAATGACTACATCAAAAGTATCTGCGATCGCCTAGCTCAAGCTGGCTATGCCGCCTTAGCACCCGACTTTTACCACAGCGCAGTTTACTCCTATACCGATAGGGACAGAGCGATCGCCAAGCTCAAAACCCTCAAAGATGATGTGGTTATGGCAGAGCTGGGTAAGGGCATCGAATTTTTAGGCAAGCGCTCAGAGGTTCAGAGCGGCGGCGTTGGTGTGATGGGCTTTTGCATGGGAGGGCGCTATACCTTTTTAGCCAATGCAGTGCAGGCCACTCAGGTTAAAGCCGCCGTTAGTTTTTACGGCGGCGGGATTGCTGCAAACCCTGATCCCCTCGGTCGTGCAAACCTACTGAGCCAGGTCGATAAAATGAGCGCCCCAATTATGCTCATGTATGGCGCAGAGGATAAATCAATCTCCGCTGAAGAGCATCAGCAGGTTGCGGCGGCGTTATCTAAGGCAAAAAAACGCTACGCCCTCAATGTGTTTCCCAAGGCTGGGCACGGCTTCTTTAGCGATCGCCGCGATAGCTATAACCCCGACGCATCCGCAGAAGCCTGGGCAATGACCCTCAGCTTTTTCGATCGCCACCTCAAAGGCAAAAAAATCAGCTAAGGATTGAGAAGACTTTCTAACTCGGGTTGGTGTCCTCTCAGAGCTAGCGTGTACACAAAAGTACGAGAAAAATCCCCTCCTCGGAGGGGTGCCCGTAGGGCGGGGTGGGTTAGTCATGGCGCAACTGACTAACCCACCCCTGCCCCTCCCGAGAGGGGATTGATGAATCGGTTTATGGCAAAAACTTTTACAGAAGGGAAACTTCAAGGCTTGTGTGTACACCGTAGCCCCTAGAGAGAAGACTGAACCATTTTTGTGTTGCAGCCGTCTAAACAATAAGAAGGCTCAAAGATAAAAGGTTTAGGTACATGCTCACTGAGGTTCTGCCATTTCTGCTCCTGAAATAATGCAAGAAATGACTGCCAATGCTTTTTCTAAACCCCTTTCTGATGTAGCGCTCATTAAAGCCTGTCAGTTGGGTGAGACAGATGCATTTCGAGAACTGTACCGACGGCACCAAAAGTCGGTACGCGCGATGCTTCAGCACTTGTGTGACCCCGCAATGCTAGAAGATCTGGTTCAGGAAGTGTTTATCAAAGCATGGAAGGGACTCCCTAAAATGCGTGGCTCGGCTCAGTTTTCAACCTGGCTGTACCGCATTGCGTGGAATGTTGGCGCAGACTATCGGCGCAGTATGGCTCAGCAGCGCCAGCGCATTCAGCAGCAAGAAATGATGTATGCGGTAATGGATAGTTCTATCAATTCCCTACAGCAGATTCACCATCAAGATTTAGTCAACCGAGGGCTACAGGAGATTAGCTCAGACCACGCCATTGTGATTATTCTCCATGACCTTCAAGATATCCCCCAGGCTGAAATTGCCGAAATATTAAAAATACCGATTGGCACCGTGAAATCTAGACTATTTAATGCTCGACAAACTCTGCGTCAATTCTTTCATCAAGAAGGCGTTTCGCTATGACTAAGATCCAGAACCATAGTTCTGACTCCCCTGATGAGCTGAATGATAAAGATGCCAATTTGACTGCATTTTTACGGCAGTATGCGCCTTCGGTTCCTGGATCGGCTGACGATGCAGAGAATCGGCTAATGATGGCGATTTCTAGGCGCGAAGAGTTTGCTCAAGGTAGTGCCACGGCTCGAACCACCCGCAGCAATCGCTCCCTGACAAGACAGATCGTAATTGTCGCTGGCTGTTCAGCTTTAGTTTGTGGACTGTGGCAGCTATACCAAGTCATCATGCCACCTAATCATTCGGTTCGAGAACTGGCAGAAATCGAAAGCTTTTGGTTTCAAAACTGGGATGGCGTTGCCAATGCAGAAGAAACCTACCCTTGGTTAACCAAAGGCGATTCTGGCTTAGATTCAGCGGCAGAACCATCGACATCAATGCATTCTGACACCTCACATCCAAGACAGGAATAATCTCATGCAGCTTTCTCGACTGACCACTTCTATGGTTTTAGGTGTTGCACTTGGTACTGTCGCAACGCTCACTATTCCACATTTAATCAACTTTAAGCTCCCCGTTAGTGCCCAAGCTCTACCCAGTGAAACCCCTTTATCTGCTGAGCAGGCTGTACCGTCATCCAATGATGGTGAGCAGCGTCGAGTCGCTCGACCCAAAAGAATGGGGCAGATGTTTCAGCGTCTTAATTTAACGCCAGAACAGATCCAAAAAATGAGATCAATTCGGCAACAGTATAAAGACTCTATTCGTGAGCAGCAGCGCGGCATCAGAGAAGCTCGTCGAGCAATGCAGCAAAACTTCGGTAGCGCAAGTCCGTCTTCTGCGGTTTTGTCTGAATTTCAAGCTGTACAGCAGAAACAGCAGTCTCTGAATCAACTGCGGTTCAAAAGTCTTTTGGCAATACGAGAGGTATTAACCCCTACGCAGCGACAGCAGCTTGCCGAACAGATGATGAGCCGTCAAGATAAGCTACAGCGCAAAAACCTTCTAAAAAAGGATGAATGATGTTTCATTTAATTTGCTTTGTCTTTGACGTTAATTTTTAGGTTGCCTGAACCTTTTTCTCTGTCACAAGGTCTAACTATTTAGACTGTTAAAAATTGATTATCTTGATTTTTGACATTCTATTAAGCCTTATGGCATTTCTTATTGATTAGGAGAATTAAGGATGATTTCTATTTTCCGTTTTGCTTTACCTGCGGTTTTTGCTGCAACGCTTATCTCGCCACTGGCAGCTCAGGCAAACCAACATTTCCCTCGCAACATCAATCAGCGGCAAAATCATCAGCAGGTTCGCATTTTTAATGGGGTTAAAAATGGTCAGTTAAGTCAAAAAGAGTATCGTAATTTAGAACGGCGATCGCTCTCCATTGAACAGCAGCAGAGAAGAGATATGCGAGATGGCGGTGGGCTTACCCTACGGGAACGGTATCAACTGAACCAGCGACTAAATCGTGTCTCTAATTCGATTTACCGCGATCGCCACGACTAACTAATCATGTCGGCAAGGGCGGGTTTAGCTGATACTGTATTGGAGACTCCTAGATTTATCGGCAAAATCCGCCCCTACAAACCTGGATTTTATTTATTCTAATTCCTAATCGGTTATCTAATGGATGGTAATCATCTTATTTCTGTATAAAAGCTTGTATTGTCGCAAATTTTATGTTTATAAAGCCTTCTGTTTCTATCATTGTAGTTGCGCTCACCTTTGGGTTTCAAGTTCATAGTCAAGCAGCAATATCGTCAGATTCCAAGATATTGCATGTGATTAACCGCTTAAGCTTTGGCCCCCAGCCAGGGGAGCTTGAGCGCACGGCAAAAATAGGAGTTGAGCGCTACATTCAGCAGCAGCTTAATCCCAATACTATTCTAGAATCACACGCTCTAAATGCCGAACTTGCGCGATTAGAGACTGTAAAATTAAGCTCGCTACAGCTTTTTAAGCAAACTAAACGACCGCAATTAGGGAAAGGACAAAAGCCTACCCCAGAGCAGCGTAAAGCCTACCAAGCAAAGCTACGACAAGTCCTAGATCAGGCTATGCAGGCGCGGCTGCTGCGGGCAACCGAAAGCCCGCGTCAACTTCAAGAAGTGATGGTGGACTTTTGGTACAACCACTTCAACGTGTTTTCTAAAAAAGGCGTGACGCGCTTTCTCGTTGGAGCTTACGAAAAAGAGGCGATCCGCCCTTATGTGTTTGGTCGCTTCCGAGACTTAGTAGGGTCAACCGCGCGTCATCCTGCCATGCTGTTTATTTAGACAACTGGCAAAATACAGCACCCAGTAGCCCTGGCGCGCGGGGTAAAGCACGAGGACTTAACGAAAACTATGCCCGTGAGTTAATGGAGCTACATACCTTGGGCGTGAAGGGCGGCTATACCCAGAAAGACGTAGCTGCGCTGGCAAAAATTTTAACGGGCTGGACGTTTCGGCGCACTGAGCAGCCCAACGTGGGGCAATACGGGTTTTATTTTGATGCCAAACGCCATGACTACAGCGACAAAGTCTTTATGGGGCAGACCATCAAAGGCAGTGGGATTGCAGAAGGGGAGCAAGCCTTAGACATTTTGGCAAAGCATCCCGCAACGGCTCGTCGCATCAGCTATCAGCTATCGCAGTATTTTGTGGCAGATCAGCCGCCCCAAGCGTTGGTAGAGCGCCTCTCCCAAACGTTTTTATCGACCGATGGCAATATTCGAGAAGTTCTCAATACGCTGTTTCGTAGCCCAGAATTTTGGGACAGCCGCGTTTACAATGCCAAGTTTAAAACGCCTTATCAGTACGCAGTGTCTTCACTGCGTGCCACGGGAGCCGAGGTGACAAATTTCCGCCCAGTGGTTGGCTTTTTACAGCAGGCCGGAATGCCGCTCTATGGCTGTCTTGCGCCAGACGGGTATAAAAACACTCAAGAAAGCTGGCTGAATCCGGATGGGATGACGCGACGCATTAGTTTTGCGACGGCACTGGCAAGCGGACGCCTCCCTTTATTAGCCCCTCCTGCGGTCAGTTCTGCGCTGGAAGTGACGCAGCTTAGCAATACGCTGGGGAATTCGTTTTCGGTTAAAACGAAACAGGCGATCGCCGCCAGTCCCCCTTCACTTCGCGCCGCGCTGATGCTGGGCAGCCCAGAATTTATGCGGCGATAGTTCTTACAACAAGTTTTGAGACTTACACCGATGAATAGACGCTACTTTCTTCAGCAGGCTGGTTTTACGGCCTGCTCAGCACTTGCCACCATTGGCACCCACGGCTGGATTGCCCGATCAGCAGCCCAAAGTTCTTCCTCTGCGCCTAAACGACTGATCGTGATCTTTTTGCGCGGTGCTGTGGATGGCCTAAACGTCGTCGTGCCTTATCGAGAAGCGGCCTATTATGAAAGACGCCCTAGAATTGCGATTCCCCAACCCAATAAAGTCGGTGGCGCACTTGATTTAGACGGACAGTTTGGCCTGCACCCAGCGCTTGCGCCTCTAATACCGCTCTGGCAGCAAAAAAGTTTGGCCTTTATTCATGCATCGGGTTCCCCTGCCCCCACGCGATCGCATTTTGAAGCCCAAGACAACATGGAGCGAGGCACGCTCGGTCTTTCAGGCGGCACTCAAGATGGCTGGATGAATCGACTGCTGGGCGTAATGTCTGGTCGTAACCCCATTCAGGCGGTCAATGTAGGCAATACAACGCCTCGAATTTTAGCGGGTCGAGTACCCGTGGCGACCCTTGCGCTGGGGAGAGGGGCAGCAAGACCTTTGCCCATCGATCGGCCTCAGATCGCGGCTGCGTTTGATAGCCTTTACAGCAGCACTGATGCCGTCAGTCAGGCTTACAAAGAAGGGCGCTTGGCACGAAAAGCCATTTTGTCTAATCTAGACGCGGAAACAACAATGGCAAACAATGGTGCGCCGCTGCCCAATGGGTTTGGAGGCGATGCCCGACGGCTGGCGCAAATGATGGTAAAAGATACCAGAGTAAAGCTAGGGTTTATGGCGTTAGGGGGCTGGGACACCCATGTTAATCAAGGGGCAAGTCAAGGCCAACTGGCGCGGAACCTAGAGCAGTTGGGCAAAGGCTTGGCAGTACTACAAACCACCCTGGGTTCAGTTTATAAAGACACCACTATTTTAGTGATGTCAGAATTTGGTCGAACGGCTCACGAAAACGGGGATGGTGGTACCGATCATGGGCATGGCAATGTGATGTGGCTGCTGGGGGGTGGCGTGCGCGGTGGCAAGGTTTATGGCGATTGGCCCGGGCTTAGTACAAATCAGCTTCACGAAAAACGAGACTTGGCAGTTACGACGGATTTTAGAGATGTTATTGCGGTTATGCTAGAACGTCATCTTACGCTTTCTGATTCTAATCTCAGTCAAATTTTGCCGAGCTATCGTCCGCTCCAGCGCAATCTACCGCTTTATTCTTAGACCTCTTGCGTCAATCTTAGCCTCCGCTTCTCCTACCAGCGGAGAAGGACTAATTCTGGCTCCCCTCGCCCGTTCGGGGAGAGGGGCTGGGCGTTGCCCTGAGCTTGTCGAAGGGGGAGAGGGTCATATTCGTGCAAGTGGTCTATTGAAGAATGGCGGAACTGGTTTGAGCATCTGAGACAAATACATCTAAACAAACATCATTGGAGTCTGTGACAACCCACGGATGGTTGATAAAGGTGGGTTGCGTCAAGCTTTCGTTTGGGGCGAGGTCAAAGAAATACTCTCGTTCGCCTGAATAATCAAGCCAGTAGACTTTGACAGGAACAGTCTTTTGATTCACAAAGAGAATGGAGCTGGGTGCAGTGCCAGACTGCGATCGCAGGTTTGCTTGCCCAACACATCCTGAAGACGAAACGCTAGAAGGCTGAATGTTGTGTACTCGAGATGCAACAGTACTGTTGACCTGCCGTACTTCAATATTGCTAACGTCACTTTGAAAAAATAAATTGGCCTGTCTCCCCTCTACGCAGCTATAAAACCCACCATCTCCCGAAAGCGAACCAGAACAAGACGGCATGTTTTGCATGTTCGTCGATAACGCATCAATGATGGGATCGCTTGATACAGGACTCTTGCAAGGGTTAATCGTTCCATCCGCATCGGGTACTCGACCATATCGAGTAAGCATTCGCGGCTGTAGCCATCCACTTGTGCTAGGGCGAATGTCATACACAATGGGGTCAAAGTCTGCGGGCGTTGGCGGAGGGGCACCTGCATTGGGTCCCCCCGCTGGACAAATTGCTGGGGCGAAGCGAGTCGCGCGTTCAAGGTATAGCCCAAGGGTTCCGTAGTTTCCTAAGCTAGATAAATTAACCCCCGCATTGGTTACAACATCTGCTAGCGCGACAGTAGTCGAAGTCGTGGTTAACCTTGCCGATCCATTGGGGTCACTTTTGGCGTTGGATGGACTAGGGGGCGCACCACCAGGTGCCCCGCCACTGGCAGAGGGGGCTAATGTTGCGTTGATAGAACGTGCCATACGAATTTCATTGGTCATAAAGTCTAATGCTCTGTTGAGTTCGGACTGCCGTGCCGATCTGGATTCAGCAGCCTGACTCATCGTCATTGCTGACATTAGCCCTGACCAAGTGACTAAAATAACGACCACACTCAAAACCCCTGCAACCAAAAGCTCAATCAGCGTGAAGCCCTGTTGAGTTTTGCCTCGTTGCTGCTGCCGTTGAGAGAACATCAGCCAACGATATCCTTTAGGCTTTGAGTGTGGCTTCATTGCTGTTTCCAATCTAACGCTGAGCAAACGCCAGTATCTGTAATATCTTTAGAGTTAGTGCTACCCGTATAAACGCCAATTCGAGTCAGACCCAAATTGCTAGAAATAGCCACACATTTCTTTTTGACTTGGGGTTTTGATGAGATAAAAGCCACCACTTTTCCGGTCGGATCTACTGGAGTCGCAGGTGGCGTAACCGCACTCGATATCGCAAAGTCCGCACTGCCAAGGGGGCTGTACTGCACCACAACTGATCCAGAGGAGGATGAAGACGCTGCGGACTGAGCCGTTTGCAGATTAGAGGCAAGATCAACCGCATCCGATAATTCAGGACTGCCGGAGGTTAAGCAGTTTCCTGAAATCTTTTTGCTACCCGAACCCCCTGCTGGGAAGTATTTCGCGATCAAGTCCTGGAGCCATTTCGGAAGCGGACTGGCACTTGGGTTATTGCCCGTGACTGGAACTTGCACAACGCATACTTGACTGGTACGAATGGCTTGCCGTTGGGTGTCTTGAAGCGCCATCCGTATTTCATTGATCGTTTGGTCAACTTTCATACTATCGAGTAGCGATGCAAAGCTTGGCGCTGCGACTGAGGCTAAAATGCCAACCAATGAAATCACGATCAGCGTTTCAATCAGGGTGAATCCCCATTGAGGATGCCGTCGGCGTTGATAGCGGGGGGGATAGCGGTTTGGTTTGGGCGATCGCCGTCGAATCTTCATGCTCTCAACCTTAAAAAGAGGAATCGTTGCGGCATCTAATTCACCCGCAACCAGTTTTGAATCGTTCCGTATCTGTAACGGACAGGCCAGTTGACGTAGTCAAGCACATCGGTAAGGCTTGAGACATCATCGGGAACCGCAATGCCAGATGTTGCGCCAGGGGTTACGAGGGTTTCAAATTCTCTAGTCCCGACCGGCTCCCCCAGATAGGTGCTGACAGCCCGATTACTCGCGGCATTTTTAGAGCTAACAATTTCTTCAGCCCAGACCACACCTTCAAAGTTGGTATTTTGCCCTCCAGGGCACCCAGGACCGGAGGTTAAAAGCCTCAAATCATCTCCTGGGATGTA
>JBGSVR010000662.1:0-5781 GCA_041752855.1 Thermosynechococcaceae cyanobacterium | reverse complement strand
AAATCTACAATGCCAATGGCTAGAGAGATTTACCCTTGAGCTAAATAATCAGTTCTGTATAAGGTGAAGCTGGATAAAATATAAAGTGAAGCTGGGTAAAATGTTGAGCTATTGCTTCAATCTTTATTGAAGTGGCTTCATGCTGTCATAGCTTTTGAAAGTACGCTGTGATTTAAATCACAGCTCAAGCTTTCAAGCCGAGATGAGTCGTATACGCCGCTTAGCCTTGGCTTGGCGGATCTAGTTAGCCGTCCTAGCCACGCAAGACACCGCCGAGCTACTGTTCTATGCCCTGCATGGGGCTGAGGCAATCTATCGCCCAGGTCATGCTTTCAGGAAAGCCGGAGTGCTGCTG
Organism: Thermosynechococcaceae cyanobacterium; assembly: GCA_041752855.1. Lineage (GTDB taxonomy): Bacteria > Cyanobacteriota > Cyanobacteriia > Thermosynechococcales > Thermosynechococcaceae > JAAURS01. The sequence continues at coordinate 5,426 of JBGSVR010000662.1, read as the reverse complement.
CTAGAGCTACAGCCGGAGACGCTGGTGCAGGGGAATCTGTTTGAGCAGCGGGATACTGAGCGATCTAAGCTGCTGATGCAAACCCTCGACAATCTCAATCGTCAGTTTGGCGCTAGGACGGTTCAATATGCTTCGGCGGGGCTGAAAAAGGGCTGGGGAATGAAGCAGGAGAGGCGGACTCTTGGGGCGCAGCTTTCGCAGCGGTGGACTACGGCGTGGGGTGAGCTGTTAGTGGTGAGGGCTTAGGAAGGTTTACCTAAAAAATCTATCTTGCCTAGTTCTACGCCACAATGTCTGAGAATGTCATAAGTGGTTGTGACGTGAAAATAGACGTTAGGCAGAATAAAGTACAGGAGATAGTGCATTCCCTCAAAATTCATCGTTTTATCACCCATCGGAAGAGCGATCGCCTGTTGCTCAGAACCATCAATTTGAGCAAATGTGAAGGTTTTCAAGTAGGCAACGGTTTTTTGGAGACGCTCAATCAGTTCGGGAAACGTCGATTCATTATCTTCAAACTTTGGGGCTTCTGAGCCTGCCAGTCTTGCCACCCCTCTTCTGGCAACGTCCGAGGCAATCTGAACTTGTTTTGCCAGAGGGTGCATATCGGGATAGAGTCTGCTGTTGATCAACACAGATGGATCGATTTTTCTAACTTCAGCATGAACAGCACCCTTTTCCAGAATCGCCATGAGATTATTCAATGATCGAACGAGTGGAGGAACAGAGGCTTGATACATGGAGAGGGTCATGGGCATTACTCGTAAAAGAAGATCGTAAAACTATTCTCTATTGAGAGAAGCCGAATGAGATTCAAACTTGATTAATACGTGAGAGAGTCTAAAACTGCTTAAGAGACTGAAGCTTGCACCTGAATCAGTCTCCATACCTCACTTAACTGAGGCTGAAGCTTAAACAGCAAATGTCGAAATGGACGAATCCACAAGGGTAATCGTTGAGGGTATGACGCTAGTTTTTTGGATAAAGAAGTTTCGCTAATGACCGTTAAGCCTGTATTCCATGCTTCGATTTCTTGGGCAGAATCTAGCCCTGACTTCAGAATTGCGCTGGTCTTTGACACTGCATCTGTGTCTCTAATTTGTGGTGCATAGCTCCGACTATGGACATCAAAGATCATAGTGCAAGGGGCAAAGTGGGATTGAAGGCGCTGCATAAGAGAGCGGTTCTCATCTTCTGTTAGGTACATGGATAGCCCTTCCATGAGAACCAAAATGGGTTGATTCGCCTCTCGTCTAATTTGGCTCATCCAAGCGTCATCCAGCACCGAAAATGCGAGAAAATGATATTGCTTGCTTTCATTGAGAAATTTGTGTCTCAGCTCAATGACTTCAGGAACGTCAACTTCATACCAATGGGCTTGTACAGGCTTTAAGCGAAAATATCTTGTGCATAAGCCGCTACCGAGGTTTAGAACAACTGTGTCTGGATGTTGAGCCATAAATTGAAGGACAAGGCGATCAATCTCTAGGGTTCTAGCAACTGTCCCTACTAAGGTTTTCCAGGCACCGTCCCATTTAGAAAAGTTGTGATCTAAACGGTTGAAGATTTCTACTGCTTTCGTATCGTGTAAGAGTGGTTCAGAGCGTTGGGTTTCTAATGCACGAGCATACAAGGTGAACAAGAGTGTTTCGGCAGCACCTGAAAGCTTTTGAGTCGATTCACAGACTTGAGTTTTCATTGGGCTGCACCTATTTTCACCGTCTCATCATATCCGAGTCATCTCTCGCTAGAACCAGCCCCAGCGAGAAAGACTATGACGAAAACTGATTTTGCTGAAGTGGCAGGTCAGAGAAGGTTAATAGGTGGTTAGGTTCAAAGCAGTAGTTAGCCGTGGTTATTGCTGTATTGGCAGTGATTGGATATTCTTGTCTATCTCAAAAAGCAATACGGTTTCAGAAAGCAGAGATCGATCACGCTGCCTCTGTGACGCTCATCATTTCTGCCTGGATTAGACCCTGCCATAAATAATAGGTGTCGTAATTTAAGAGAGCTTTTATATATGCCCACGAAATTAGGTATGACCGCTAATTTACTATTCTCTCTGACGGTATTTACCTTGCTGATGACCACATCCAGTCAAAATGCAGTTGCATTGCCTGCAAATGAAGTAACGACAACGTATTATACAACCGCTTCTAAGACTCAGGAAGTTGGAGAATCTACCTTACTCTGTAATGGTCAACGCTCAATGGAAGGCCGTAAAACTTCTTTTTCTAGTCGGAGTAGCTCGCCTTGTAACCCATCTTCGCCCCCTTTAAATGGTTCGGGCTTACCCTGCGAATTTCTAGCCCAGGGCTGCTCAAATTTACCAGGGAAGCGCTAACGCATTCAAGTAGTGTTAAGAGAGGATGGTGCTTGTCGGATATTACCGTTTGATTTCAGGCTACAACAGTTTGAAGATTTGCAGCAGAGTCAGGCTCGTTAATTATCTACCTGCGTAAAGACTCACAAGCAATGCCGTCCCGATCCCGATCCAATCTATGTGGGTCGCCTGGGAATGCATCAAACACGCGCTGCGCTTCAGCCTGCGAACGAAAATCGCTGCAATTGCAGTCGCTGTTTACGCATGAGGGTAAACCACTGCTCTGCGAAAGCTGCGCGCCAAGAGTCCGCACAGGCTTCTGCTGCACGAATACCTGCGGTCTTCTAGGGCTAACTGATGCACCAGTACGTCGAAAATCCCACGGCATCACTGGATTAGCCTGCGCCCACAGCCCTAGCCGCCGTTGTTTAGCCTGCGCTTCTGCCGAGAGGAGGCGATCGCGTAACTCAGGACAGCCACCGAGATACTGACGATAAACGGCAGCTTGGCCTTCCTGGACAAGAGCGAGATTGATTGAGGTACTGCCCGTGTAGACTTTGGCAACTCTGCGACCATAGCGATCAGTATCAGCAATTTTAAGTGAGACAGCCTGACCTACGGGTAGCAGTTGTTTCATACGATTGGAAGCGGCTTGTCCATAAGGCTGCTGCTTTAGCTCAGGTGAATCAATGCAGCTCAAGCGCACTGTAAGAGTTTTGTCTGCGGTGCGGACGCGAATCGTGTCGCCATCGCCCACGCTGACGATAGTTCCAGTGATAGTTTGGGCGGACTCTTGGTGCGCAGCTATCGCAGGGAGGCTAAGGCTGAGGAAAGCTAGAGATAGGCCGAAGAAGAACGCAGTCTTCGTGCGTAGCTTTCGCTGTGGCTGCTGCATGAATACACACGATTTCGTTTAGCCTGATTCTCGTTTTTCTGCGACTGAAGTGAACCGTATATGTACGGAATGTGAGGCTCAGATTATCAAATCCGCACCTATATTGATAAGATGCCCTATTGAATATCGAGATTAGCCCATATTTTCCATTCCGCTAGGTATTGTTGGAGCATAACGGATAAGGGCTGTTTGCTTGGGTAGATAGAGTGGGTGCCTTGGATGTCCATTGCGCGTTAATCCTAGACAAGCTGAATCAATATCTTGTAATAAGCTTTGCACTTCGAGGTTCCGTCCCCTTAGAGCGCCCCAATTGCCCCAGGCGTAAATGAGCAGACTGGCGCGTTCAGCAGCTTGCCGGATATAAGAATCATTTTCGGAACCGATCTGATCCTTTGCTTTTTTGAGTGTTTGCACCTTAGTTGCACAGTAGGCAAACAGGTTGACGATTTCTACTGAGCCATAGCCCCAGTCTTTTGCAAAGCCTATGCAGCGGCGAATGGTTGGATCGTCTTCAGTCTCATTGGCTTGGCTCGGATTCAGTAGGATAAAGGCAATTCGATTGCTACGATCTTCCCAGCTTCGCCAAAGTGAATAACGGTACTGTCTTTTTTTATCAAAGATTGCACCGCGTTCTTTGGATCGGAAGTCTTGAAGAAGATACACCGCTGATTTCCACGAACTAGAGGGCAAAGAATTAAATGAGCGTGAGTCGTCAGCTTGGGCGCACAGGAGTGAAGGTTTCAGCCGTGGGTATTGGCACTTGGGCTTGGGGGGATAAACTCTTTTGGGGCTATGGCGATCGCTACGGCGAGGCTGACGTTGAAGAAGCGTTTCAAGCTGCGGTCGGTGCAGGCATTACCTTTTTTGACACGGCAGAAGTGTACGGCACAGGAGAGTCAGAGCGGTTATTAGGGCGATTTTGCAAGACAACTTCTGAGCATTTTCAGATTGCAACAAAATTTGGTCCCCTGCCGTGGCGCTTCACTAAAGCGTCGGTATTAGAGGCAATTGAGGCAAGCTTATCCCGACTCCAAGTAGACACCATCGCCCTTTATCAGGTGCATTGGCCCTTCAGCTTTTTATTGAGTCAATCGACCCTCTTTGAAGCCTTAGCTGAGGGGGTACAGCGGGGTTGGATTCAGTCGGTAGGGGTGAGCAACTACAACGAGAAGCAGATGCAAGATGCCCATGATAGTCTGGCACGCTTTGACATCCCTTTGGCAGTCAATCAGGTGCGCTACTCCCTATTGGCACGACAGATCGAACAGCAGGGGTTAGTGGAGCGATCTCGGCAGTTAGGGGTAACGCTTTTAGCTTACAGTCCCCTTGCCCAAGGCTTACTCACGGGTAAATACACGCCCCAAAATTTGCCAACAGGTGCCCGCAGATTGGATTCTCGCTTTAACGCTAAAGGACTGGAAAAACTTGCACCTGTGCTGGATGCATTGCAGCACAGCGCAGAAGCACACCATAAAACCTTGGGACAGGTGGCGCTCAATTGGCTCATCCAACAAGAAGGCGTAATCCCAATACCAGGAGCCAAAAATGCAAAACAGTCTCAAGAGAATGCAGGAGCAACGGGCTGGGCGCTCACGTCTGACGAGGTGGAAACTCTGGAACAGGTCAGCCGACCCTGGTTGCAGTAGAGTCTGCATGACAGATGCGGCTTTGGAGCGTTACCCAATTCTATAAACAGTCTTACTATGATTACCAAACAACGTTGTGGCCTTGCCCCCAGAACTGATCATACTTTGTCACATGAATGTCTTCAGTTACTTGGATTTGACAAGCCAAGCGTAATTTTCGAGAGGGGTCATGAGGTGGCAAAGAACGGCGGGTGCGATCGCGCCAGTTGGGAGCTGTGGTTAAACCTTCGATTTCAACGGCACAGGTACCGCAACTGCCAATGCCACAACAATTGATATAATTCGCTTTTCCGTTGTAGAGGTCTATCCCATTACTCAGAAGGACTTGGCGTAAATTTTCGCCTGCACTACATTGAATTGATTTCCCTTGAGCAGTGATGGTAGGCATGAAAGTTTTGCTAACGTTAAAGCTATCTTAGAACCACATAGATCAGGAAATGGTGTCTGATGCAATAAAAGGCTGAAAGGCATATACTTCAGTCATTATGAGCGAGGCGAAAAAGCCATGACTGAAAAACAAGCCTACCAAAATCGCACGGCAATTGTTCATTTCGGAGCGACG
>JBGSVR010000661.1:0-6995 GCA_041752855.1 Thermosynechococcaceae cyanobacterium | reverse complement strand
TTAGACCATAGATAACGTCCGGCGTTTCGTCACCAGTTGATAAGACTCAATGATGTCGCTTTCTTTCCACTCCGTGAAGTTATCAATGCCAACCCCGCACTCATAGCCGAAGTTAACCTCTTTAGAGTCATCCTTCATTCGTTTGAGCGAATCTAGAATGCCTTCAAAGACCACATTGTTACCACGGCGTACTCGCACCCGACAGTTGCGAACCAGTTTACCCGACTGCACATAGCAGCCTGCAACCGCTCCACGACCAACGGGGAAGACAGCTCTGACCTCGGTTTGACCCAACGGCTCTTCCACCAGCTCCGGATCCAACAGACCTTCCATTGCAGCCTGAATGTCTTCTAGGAGCTTATAGATGATGTTGTACTCTCGGATGTCTACGCTGGCTTTATCTGCCGCCTGTCGAGATCCACTGGCTAAGCTGGTGTTGAAGCCAATAATGACCGCATTACTTGCCGCAGCGAGATCCACGTCAGTTTCTGTCACTTCACCCGGGGCAGAGAACAGCACTCTTACCTGCACCTCGTTTTGCGGAAGCTGCTCTAAAGAAGCCAGAATGGCTTCCAAAGAACCCTGAACGTCCGCCTTAAGAATAAGGTTGAGTTCTTTTAGATCACCCTCGCGCACCTGGTCAGAGAGCGCACCTAGAGAAATCCGGCGAGACGACATCGCCTGCTGTAGACGAGTCTGGCGCTGGAGATCGAAGCGCGTTGAAGCCACGGCTCTCGCTTCTTTCTCGTCGCTAAAGACTTCAAATTCGTCTCCAGCCGCTGGCACATCGTTAAGACCCAGCACCTCTACCGCAAAGGAAGGGGAAGCCACACTCACGCGATCTCCGCGATCATCAATCATGGCGCGCACCTTACCAAAGGCTGAACCCACCACCATAATGTCGCCCACGCGAAGCGTACCGTTTTGAACCAGCAGTGTGGCAACAGGGCCTCTTGCCTTGTCCAAGTTCGCTTCAATGACCGTGCCCTTAGCAGGACGATCTGGGTTGGCCTGAAGATCTTCAACTTCAGACACCAGCAGAATCATCTCTAGAAGCGTATCTAGGTTTTCACCCTTGAGGGCACTTACCGGCACCATAATGGTGTCCCCACCCCACTCTTCAGAAACGAGGCCAAATTCCGTCAGCTCTTGCTTCACGCGATCTACTTGAGCTGACTCTTTGTCCATTTTGTTGATGGCAACAATAATGGGCACTTTTGCCGCCTGAGCGTGGCTAATCGCCTCAATCGTCTGAGGCCGCACCCCGTCATCAGCGGCAACCACCAAGATGGCGATGTCCGTCACCCGCGCACCCCGCGCCCGCATGGCGGTAAAGGCTTCGTGACCTGGCGTGTCTAAAAACACGACCTGCTGCATTTGATCGTTGTGCTCAAGGTCAACGTGGTAAGCGCCGATGTGCTGGGTAATGCCCCCAGCCTCACCTTGAGCCACCTTCGTTTTACGGATGGAGTCAAGTAAAGTCGTTTTACCGTGGTCAACGTGACCCATAATCGTTACAACAGGCGGACGACGAACAAGACTTTCAAGGTCGCCAACCTCAATCATCTCAGTGACCTTACGCGCTGCTGATTCTTCCTGTACGGTTTCAACCGTTACGCCTAGCTCTTCCGCCACCATGCTTGCGGTGGGTAAGTCTAAGGTCTGGTTAATATTGGCAGCAATACCTTTCAAGAACAGGACTTTAATCACGTCCGTATCTGGCAACATCAGCAGATTTGCCAACTCTTGAACCGTTGGGTTATTGGTAAGCGAAATGACGGTCGGCTTTTCTGGCTCTTGCGCTTGAGCCGCGCGATCGCGACCCCGACTTTGACGACGGCTGCTGCCGCCTTTTTGAGGTCCAGGACGGGATGCCGCCGCAGGCGCAGGTCTGGTTTGCTTAGCGGTCTTTTGCTTTGGCGGACGCACCAACGACTGACTCACGTCAACCACAGTGGTCTGATTGGCGAGATCCCCATCGGCTAAATCATCATCTTCATCTTCTTCGACCGTGCGTCGCTTTTGCTTCGTCCCCGCCTTGGGAGTCTTATTTAGAAGCTCGGTCATTTCTTCTTCTTCTATTTCCGCCTTACCCCGCTTGGGTCGGCTGACCGTAGGCCGTCGCAGCTTCAGGTCTTCATCTCCAGGCAGCACCGGAACAACGCCGTCGCTTCCGGGCGCGCCAGGTGCTTTACCTTCTCTGCGATGCTCTACGATCTCAGGCGGACCATTGCGAACGGGTCGGCTAGGCTGACTGGGTTTTTTGAGAAGAATCGGTGTAGGAGAGCGATCAGAAATGTCATCAGATCCGTGTAAATCGCCTGGATCTCTTAGCCGACGCGCAGACGAGTCTGGTGCAGACGGTCGGCTTTGCGTCGCGTCTCTCCTGGGCTGTCCATCAGCAGGCTGAGCGCTCCTGAGTACGGGTTTAACGACGTTACTGATGGGCTTTTGCACCTCTACTCGAGGGGGAGGGCTTGCCAAACTGGGCATAATCACTGCACTGCTGGCTCTTCCTTCTGCTGATCGCGGTGTTTCTCCGTTGAGGCTGCTGCCTACGGGCTGAGGCGCATCCACTACTTCTAATTTTGCAGCAGGCTTCGTTTCACCAGAAGGGGAAGCCGCGCTATCTTGCCGAAGTGAGACTGGAGCTGAAGGCCGAGTAGGCTTTGGTGTCTGAAGAGACATTACGGTAGGCTTTGGCGGAGTAGGAGCCGCAGCGCTCATCCTAGAGGTAGAGTCTGGATCGTTAGCAGTAATCGGTTTGTGGCGACGAACTTCTAAAATTTGCTGTTTGCCTGGCTCTTTTCCTTTAATTACGAGTGGCTTTACGGGTGCTTGAGGCTCTGGTGCTGGACTGCGAACCGCTGTGTTGTTGCCGCCGCCGCCGCCACCATTTTGAAATTTAGGTGCAGCACCTCGAATTTTTTCAGCTTCATCTTCAGTGATGGTGCTGCTGTGGCTTTTGACAGAAATGCTCAAGTGATCGCAGACCGCTAATATTTCTTTATTATCCAAATTCAGCTCTTTTGAAAGTTCGTAAATTCTGACCTTGCTACTACTCATTCAGCTCTATTCCTTTAGGTTGTCGTGGTTTGGTTACATAGTTCAGCCTTCTATGGTTTTGGGTTTAATGATTGCTGAAAGCAAAACCCCCTTGCTGACCCATTGCAGCAGAGGCAGTTTTGATTAGTTTCTTGTAGGCGATAACGATATACTGTCTCCCTCATTAATCTGCAATCTAGTCTGCATATCCCTATAATACGTCCCCCAATGCCTTAACGGGGACTCTGTCCTTCGGAGTGTTTTGTCAAACCGCTCAGAAGTTCTGCTAAGAGTTCTGGCGAGACGGCAGATTTTAAGGCACGCTCTAAGCGCTTTTTCTTTTGAGCTAAGTTGATACAGTCTGAGTTTGGGCAGATGTAGGCAGATCGACCCGCCCCTTTATTGAGGGTTATACAGCCATTTGACTCCCTTACAACCCGCAAAAATTGAGCCTTTGGAGCCGTGATACGGCAGCTAATACACCGTCTGTAGTTTGGCTCCATAACAAATAAGAAGGCTAAGGGGCTAAAGACAGCAATACAAGAGCTTACTTTAAAAGTGTAGGCTCAACAATTATGTTGTGTGCTACGACTCCATACCTTCTGTGTCTTCTTCTGCCTCTTTTTCAAGTTCTGCTGATGTTGCTACTTCTGTTTCTGTTTCGTCAGGAGATTCTTCCAGTTCTGTTTCGTCAGATTCAAAGTCTGCTGGTGCAGGTGCGTAGTTTGCCAATTCTGCTTCGTAATCATATTTGGCAGTATCTTTAATGTCAATTTTCCACCCCGTTAAACGAGCGGCTAGACGCACGTTTTGGCCTTCTTTGCCGATCGCCAAGCTTAGCTGATCTTCCGGCACAAGCACATGTACCTGACGGTCTTCGGTATCGACGAGGCGAACTTCATCGACGCGAGCAGGGCTGAGGGCGTTGGCAATATAGGTAGATGGGTCTGGCGACCAGCGAATCACGTCAATTTTTTCGCCCCGCAGCTCGTTCACCACGGCCTGAATCCGTGAGCCTCTGGCACCAATACAGGCTCCAACGGGGTCAACGTCTCGCTCTAGGGTGTCTACGGCAATTTTGGTGCGAGGTCCCACATGGCGTGAGGGAGGGCTAGCTTCACGGGCGACGGCAATAATTCGTACTACTTCATCCTCAATTTCAGGGACTTCGTTAGCAAAGAGGTAGACAACTAATCCCGCGTCAGCTCTAGAGACAATGAGCTGTGGCCCACGATGGGGACCGTCCACAACGCGCTTTAGAAAGACTTTAAAGGTAGCGTTGGCGCGATAGTTGTCGTTGGGGAGCTGCTCTCGTTTGGGTAGTTCGGCTTCCACTTCAGGTTGACCGAATCCGCTGGCGACGGACATGATGACGGAGCGTCGCTCAAATCGCAACACCCGCGCCTGCAAAACCGTTTTTTCGAGGTCTTGATACTCTTCTTGCACTAGCTTACGCTGCTGATCTCGAAGCTTTTGAGACAGTACCTGCTTGGTTTGAATGGCAGCCATGCGACCAAACTCGCCCTGTTCTGGGGTGACATCAAGCACAACGGTATCGCCCAACTGCGCTTCTGGGGCAACTTCTTGCACTTCAATGAGGGCAATTTGATGATCGCTGTTATCGACTTCTTCTACGATCGCCTTGGTAGACAGCACTCTGAACCCTTCGTCTTCGGTGTCTAGCTCTACGTCAAAGTTGTCAAAGTAATGCTCGTCAAAGGGGTCTTGGCTGTCCATTTCGAGGGTGCGGCGGTAGCGCTCATAGCCCTTGAGCAGCGCCTCTTGCAGCGCTTCTTGAACGGCGTGCTGTGGAAGATTCCGCTCCCGGCTAATGGTGCTGATCATTTCGGCTAGACCCGGCAAGCGAACCATAGACATCGGTGACTCTCCCTACTGCTGTGTTGATGTGAAAAACTAAATCGAAAAACTCGTGGCTAGCCCCTGTGATTAAACTTTTGGCTAGACTCTATTCTTCGCTCTGCTGGAGCTGGACTTGGCTGACTAGCGCCCTTGGAATGGCGATCGCCCGTCCCCGTTGATTGAGCCGAACTGCTGTTTCATCTCGACCCACTAAGCTGCCCTCCCATGTCGTGCGACCTTGGTGAGGCTCGCTGGCTGTGACGATCACCGGAAACCCTCGGAAGGTTGTGAACTCGCGATCGCTACTCAGGAACTCTGAAAGACCAGGGCTAGAAACCTCAAGCACATAGGCATCTGGCATAGATTGCTCAGCAGCATCTAAGGCTTCCTCTAGGGCGCGACTCATGGTGGCACAGTCCTCAAGACCCGTATCGGCAGACAAATTGCGAACGTCAATCCGCAAGATGGGCGGATGCTGACTGGTCTGAAAGACCGCATTGACGATCTCTAGGTTCAGCGCATGGGCAACCGGACTCGCCAGCTCCAGAATTTGGGGAATGAGGGGATGGGTCATGGGGTTAGACAGCAATAAAAAAAGTGGGCAGCACCCACTCTCAAGAAACCAATAAACGTAGTAAAAGGCGGAGAAATTCCTCTTCTACTCAACGACTATACCAAACTTTAGAGCTTGGCTGTCGTTAGGATGGCAGTCGCCCTGGCAAAACTTCTACGGGGCTGTTTTCTCTTAGCCAGCGTGCGGCTTCTACCTCTTTAAGAATCTGCTGCTGGCTTTGAGCCTCAAAACTTTGAAGCACGGTGAGCTTGAATTCTTCGAGCCAGTCAGCTAAAAGTATCTCAACTTCACCTAGGGTTTGTTTTTGGTTTAGCTCTGCTTGCAGGTTTGCTAAGAAATGCTGCCCTAACTGCTGCACCAATTTTGGCGTTACTTCATCGGTAACGGCGTTGGTGAGCATCCCGGATAGGGTTTTCAATGCCTGGTGGGTAATCTGCTTAGAAATTTCGTTCGCAAGTTCGTTGAAGCCAGGGAGTGCCTGAATGGTTTGGTATAGAGGAATTTGGGCGATCGCCTGCTGCACAACATGGCGCACCAGCACCTCAATATCTGGCTGGGTTTTGGGCAAGACGGCCTGAACCACCTCTACGAGGCGACGGCTGATAACCCGCAGCTCATCCACGCCATTAGTATCCACAATCTCAGGATTGACCGTTGAAGAAGCCTTCAGCCACTGACGCAGCGCACCCTGCTTAATACTGCCCTGAACAATACTAAAGGACTGAACTAAGACAAGTTCTGTCACTTCCCCCGCAATATTTTCGGCCAGGTTTCGATTGACCTGATCTTGAATATTTTGCAGATTGATGAGTTTGGCCTGATGCAGCCGAATGGCAACGGGGATAATTCTGACGATGCGCCAAGCCGGAACCAGCAGCAGCAGGTCATACCAGCGCCACAAAACCGCGTCTCGCCAGCTTGTGCGATGGCGCTGACGAATCCACAATACGCGCACCAGCAGATCTGCTGCAAACAGCGCGACAAAACCAATATCAATAAGCCAAAAGCGATCCACAAGATCGCCGCTTTCATCAATGGGGCGATAGTAGTTTGCTGCCATTAAGGGTCGAAAGTCTTTATTAAAATAGGCCAGTTCTGTCTGCCAATTTTGCGCGTTGAGGTGTTTGAGGCTCCAAAAAGCACTAAATGCTTCTCTAGAAGACTTCAGCTCCATGTGCTGTCGCATTCGATTTTTGAGCTTTTCGAGATTCCCTGATTTATTGGCGACCCGAAACGGATCTTCTTGAATCATGCTAGTGCTGCGATCTTTGAGATCGAGCAGCGTTTGACTGACCTGTGGGCTGGTGAGTCCTTCTTGAGCGATCAACCCTTGCAGCCGATCCACTACCGTTAGATATTGATCGGTATCTCTGTAGGGTTCAATGCCTTTGACCCAGTCATAGCGCTGAGTGAGCTGAGGTAAATAGCGAAAGTACAAATCCCGAAATCGGATATAGCTGACATCAAACAGCACTAGGCCAAAGTTCGCCAAGGCTACCAGCGCAATCAGCGCATC
>JBGSVR010000660.1:0-4453 GCA_041752855.1 Thermosynechococcaceae cyanobacterium | reverse complement strand
CGCTCGTGAGCAGTTGGACGGAGCCACAGGTTCAAAGTCAGCTCAATCTGTATCAGTCCGATTTAGTGCTCAATGCCTCGGAGTGGGAGGTACTGAACCCAGCAGCGCAAGGCGAAGCGTCTTTGCGAAAATCTTTCCTGGGCGACAACCCCATTAAAGATGCGACCCAGAGCTACCGAACGGTTCGAGATGGGGCACAAAAAGATTTAGATAGTCTTAAAACTAGCTCTAACGCAGGGAAAGCTAAGGCATCCAAACAAAATGCCTCAAGCGCCGCTACCAATCAAGTACAGACAGAAGATTTAGACGTGGGTTCTGGATCGGCACCTGTCCTGAAATCGCCTAAAGAAACGCGAGGTCGTCTTATTGATGAACTCGATTTACGTCTGGGCGTTCTCTACGCAAGGGCTGGGGAGTCAGATAAAGCCCTTCAGCTTTGGACAGACTTAGTCAACACCCCAAAGACACCCGCAAGCACTCAGAGCATTGTGCCCACCGCTCAGGTTTTACAGGGACTGTGGAGCGACCCGCCGCGCTTGCTGCCCAATGCTGACGCAATTTTGAGCAAAAATCTCAAAGGCTGGTTTCGGTTTCAGTCTTTGTCTAAGCTGTACAGCGTTCAGCAGCGACCGGATGCCGCCTTGGCGCTTGTCGCAGCCGAACAGGAAACCGCTCAAAGCGCATTTTTAAGACTGCTGCTGGTGGGAGCAATGCCCGTGCTGGGCAGCTTTATAGGGATTGCCATTCTGCTGACCTGGGGGATCCGCACGTTTCTGAAGCAGCAGCCTGGAAAAGGGGTAGAGCTTCCAGCGAGGGTATCCGAAACTCCATCGTCAATGGCGGCGACGGAGTGGCCTAGCGCAGCGATTCCCCCGAACCTAGGATCTGCCCCTGAGGGTGGCGTTACTGCTCCAGAAAAAATTATTCCAGGGGCTGTTCTGTGGCCGACCGAAACGATTTGGCAGGTCATGGTGCTATGGTTTACTGCGTTCTTTGGCGTGAGCTACGTCTTTGTGCCCCTGGTGGTTTCGCTTCTCGGCGTTAAGCCTTCGGCCTTTGACGGTCGGCTTCAGGCGTATTTTGCGCTGTTTAGCTACGGGTGCCTGATGGTGGTGGGGCTAGGCATCTTGCAGATCTCGCTACAGCCCTATATCCCCAACGTGCTGCGGTGGCTGCGCCTGAACTGGAAAGGCAACTGGATTGGCTGGGGGCTGGGGGGCTATTTTGTTGCGCTGCCCCTTGTGCTGATTATTTCGTTGCTCAATCAAAAGCTGCTGAAGGATCAGGGCGGTGGCAACCCTATTTTAGAAATTATTTTGCAGGGTCACGATAGGTTTACCATTGCGCTGCTGTGGTTTTTGGTGGCGGTGTGCGCCCCGCTGTTCGAAGAAACGCTATTTCGTGGGTTTTTCTTAACGTCACTGACGCGCTATATGCCTGCTTGGCAGGCGATCGCCCTGAGTGGGTTCATTTTTGCCTTAGCCCACCTCAACCTAGGGGATGTGCTGCCCCTGTCGCTGCTGGGCATGGTGCTAGGCGTGGTGTACTGGCGATCGCGCAATCTGTTAGCCTCAATGCTGCTCCACAGCCTTTGGAATAGCGGCTCGTTTATTGGCCTGCTGATTTTGGGCAGCAGCGGCAGCTAAAGCAGACTCGGGAAACCCTCAACCCATTGCCAAAGGTTTAAGAATGATTTAATGTATGTAAAGAGAAGTTTACAAGCGCAGTTCTACCTATGTGGGAAACCATTGTTACTCAGCTCCTTACTTTTTGGGTTGTAGCCTGTGCGTTTGGTTGTTATTTCACGCTAGAAGATCAAAGAAACTCATAGCTGGCTGATTGATGTGTTGGCGTTAGGGATGCGATCTATGCGTCTAACTGCTTTACTACAGTAAGCTCAATGGATCTACATCTATCGTGAGGCGAGTGTTGCGATCACAGCAATTCTGCATCTCCTGAACAGGTAGCGTCCATTGGTGAGGGTGCCCTGCAAGATTAGGCGGCATCTTTAACATCAACTGCCACCGAAACCGACCCGCAACCCGTAAGATATTGGCGGGGGCTGGTCCTAGTATTTCTACCATTACCTGATCTCGCTCAATCGCACTTCGCAACACTTCTGCAACTTGATCAGCGACTTTTTCAACATTCTCGGCTTCGGGACTGCTCAGCCGCAGCAAAATAAGTTGCCCATAGGGTGGATAGTTGAGTTCGGCGCGTTTTTTCAATTCCGCATCCACACAGGCTTGGAATTCATAACGCTGTACAGCCCCAATTTCAGGCGTTTCGGGGCAATAGGTTTGCATAATGACTTGTCCTGGCGTTTCCCCGCGTCCGGCACGACCTGCCACCTGAAGTAAAGTTTGTACAGCGCGTTCGCTGGCGCGGAAATCTGGCAGATTGAGAAGTCCATCGGCAGCAAGTACGCCCACAAGCTGCACCTGTGGCAAATCAATCCCTTTGGTCAGCATTTGGGTGCCCACCAATAGATCGACTTCTCCTTGCGCAAACTGCCCAAGCAAGTCTCGGTGGGCACCTTTGCGGCGGGTTGTGTCGCTGTCGAATCGCAGCAGGCGCAATTCTGGAAAGTCTTGATTGAGGGTTTCGATAACGCGCTGGGTGCCTGTGCCAAAAAACTTGAAGTAGGGCGAAGTGCAGACAGGACAGTCTTTGGGCTGCTGCTGGATAAAGTTGCAGTAGTGGCAGCGCAGTAAAGGGTTACGTTGCGGCGATTCGTGGTGATAGGTCAGTGAGACGCTGCAATTGGGGCAGTCCATGACGTAGCCACAGCTTCGGCAAGAGACAAAGGTGCTGTGGCCTCGCCGCTGCACAAATAAAATACCCTGCTGCTTTTTCTCTTTTAAGGCGTGGAGCGCGTCCTGAAGAGTTTGGCTAAACATGGAGCGGTTGCCGTTTTGCAGCTCTTGACGCATGTCTACGACGGTGATGGGCGGCAGAGGGCGAGATTGGACGCGGTGGGGAAGTGAAAGGTAGTAGCGCGGGAAGACACCCTCTCCCCCAGCCCCTCTCCCATTAAGGGAGAGGGGAGCAAGATTTAGCAATTCTTCAGTAAAGGGAGGATCAATATTTAGCCCTTCTCCCCTAGTGGGAGAAGGGTTGGGATGAGGGGGGGGACGAGTGTGTTGCAAGGGATCTGATTCATCTTGCTCTTGAACATTCACCCATGTTTCTAAAGACGGCGTGGCAGATCCTAAGATCAGTGGACAGTTTGAGAGCTGCGATCGCCATCCTGCCACCATCCGCGCATGGTAACAAGGCGCGGGCTGCTCTTGCTTATAGCCAGAATCATGCTCCTCATCTAAGATAATGACTCCTAAATTGGGGAATGGTGCAAAGACGGCAGAACGTGTGCCGATGACCACCTGAGGCTCTTTGTTGAGCAAATAACGCCAAGTGTCGTAGCGTTCGCCATCGGAGAGGGCGCTGTGATACACCCGTACCCGTGCGCCAAACCTAGCGCGAAAGCGATCAGTGAGCTGAGGCGTTAGACCAATTTCTGGCACCAACACCAGTGCAGACTTGCCCTGCTTGAGAATGGGGGCGATCGCCTGTAAATAAACCTCGGTTTTCCCAGATCCGGTCACGCCATGAAGCAATACGGTGGCGCAGCCCGATAGCGCGTGGATGGCAGTCAATGCCGCTTGCTGATCTTGGGTGAGTACCAGAGGCTGATCTCTAGATACCGCATGATCTTCAAGGCGCAGACGCTCTTCTGTTGTGATGGCGATGCATCCGGCTTGGGCGATCTTTTGGAGAGTAGGCGTGGTGGTTTTACTGTGCTTGAGTAAATCTTGAAGCCATAGTTCGCCGCCGTGGTGGGCTAGAGTTGCCAAAATTTCCCGCTGGCGTGAAGTTAAGTCTTCTGCGTCTTGGCTTAAAAGCGTGACTTTTTGCTGGCGCTTAGGCTGGGTAGAATTTGCGGGGGGCGCAAGCGTCACCTCTACCCAACCCAACTGCTTTAGCTCCCGTAGCCCTTTGTCTGCGCCCCGCACCTTCTGCTGAATATAGCTCCAGGCATAGCCGCCTTGGCTTGCAGAACTCTGGAGTAGCTCCACAATGCGCTGTGCTGTAGTGCTAATGGATTTGGACTCTGGAATTTTTGCAATGAGTAGGCGCACTCTTCGCTGCGATCGCTGCAATAATCCTGGCGGCAGCGCGACCCGAATGGCGGTCATCAGCGGCGTATAGTAGTAGTCCGCAACGCGCTCGAGCAATGCCCAATAACCTGGGGGAAAAAGGCTGTCACTCACCACTTCAGCTACTTCCCTGATCTGTTCTGGAGCTAAATCTGGGGGTAGGTTGGCAGTGAGACGAATGGCGATCGCCCCCACCTGTCGCGCCCCAAAATCTACGCTCAAGATATCTCCGAGCGCAATGGTAATGTCTCTGGGCACTCGATAGGTCAATAGCCCAATGTGACCCGGGCAGTCTA
>JBGSVR010000659.1:0-3018 GCA_041752855.1 Thermosynechococcaceae cyanobacterium | reverse complement strand
TCATGAACGCAAATCAAAGTTAATGGATGATGCGGGGCATTTAACGGGTTCTCCAGAGCTAGTTGTAGAGGTTTTGTCAAAAACGGAAAAAGACAAAAAACGCGATCGCGAAACGAAGCTCAAGCTTTATTCGGCTCAGGGCGTTTTGGAATACTGGATTGTAGACCGCGAAGCACAGGCGATCGCAATCTACCGTCGAGAAGAAGGGGTTCTCAAGCAGTCATTGATGCTCTTTGCTTCAGACGTTCTCACCAGCCCGCTATTGCCAGGGTTTAGCTGTGCGATCACAGGGCTGTTTTAAGATTGACCGAGGCTGCGATCTACCAACGTTGCCCCAGATTGAGCCGTCGGCAATACCAATACTTCGCTGATGTTTACATGGGCAGGGCGAGTGGCACAAAATAAAATCACTTCTGCAACATCTTGAGCAGTTAACGGCTTCATGCCAGCGTAGACGGTCTTGGCGCGATCCGTATCGCCATGAAATCGCACCTGACTAAACTCTGTCTCTACCAATCCTGGATCTACGGAGGAAACCCTAACAGGGGTGCCCAGTAGATCTTGCTTTAGCCCTTCAGAAATGGCTCGTACTGCCGCTTTTGTAGCGCAATAAACGTTGCCCTTTGGATAGGTTTCATGTCCAGCGATCGATCCTAGGTTGATCACATGGCCTTGCCCACGCGCCACCATCCCAGGGGCGATCGCCCTGGTCACATACAGCAGCCCTTTGATATTGGTGTCGATCATTTCTTCCCAGTCTTGGATGTTGCCTTCGTAGAGCTTATCTAAGCCTCGGCTTAGCCCTGCGTTGTTGATCAAAATGTCGATGCTCTGCCATTGCGGGGGCAGGTTTTCAAGGGCTGTGGTGACGGAAGGGCGATCGCGCACGTCAAAGGTGAGCAACAATACTTCAGCTTTGAACTGCTGCTCGAGCTGGGTTTTGAGGGTTTCTAAGCGGGGCGATCGCCGTGCGGTCAAAATTAACCGCGCCCCCACCGCTGCAAACGCATGGGCACAAGCTTCACCAATGCCGCTACTGGCACCTGTGATCAAAACAATGCGATCTCTAATAGCTTGCATCGGTTGGCCTTACAAAAATTCTTGCGTGACGTGATCTAATAAACCACTACAGGCATCTAGCAGCAAATTGATCACATGGTCAAAACCGTCCGCACCACCGTAGTAAGGATCTGGGACTTCGGTTTCTGGCGATTTCTCACAAAAATCACACATCAGGCGCACTTTGTTGTGGTAATGCCCAGTCCTATCGCGCGCTATTAGCGTGCGGTAATTATCGCGATCCATCGCCAGAATGAGGTCAAACTGCTCAAAGTCTGGTGCCTCTACCTTTCGGCTATGGCCTGTGAGGGGAATACCCTGCCGACGGGCTGCTGCCGTCATTCGTGGGTCAGGGGGTTCGTTGATGTGGTAGCCGCTGGTGCCGGCAGAGTCACAGATAATCTGTCCTTCTAACCCAGCCTGCTGAATTAGATGGTTCATGATGCCTTCGGCGGAGGGCGATCGACAGATATTACCCAAGCAAACAAACAGCAGTTTAGCTGGCATCTTTTTTAACCCGTCCTCTAGACATTCGCGTCAAAAATCTGGGGCACAAAACACCCATGTAAACCATAGGGGACATGATGGGTCAAATGTAAGCGGGCAAGCGGACCTTTTTCAAGGGCTTGATTATCTAAGATGACGATATCTGTGCGGTGATGGGCAGAATCGTAGACCAAGCTGAGAATCCACCCTGCATCTTCTGTCGTGCCCTGGGGCTTTGCCACAAACAGCGGTTCGCCCATAAAACTGTGGGGTGCGGCGCTCCAAATTGTTTGAGTGCGTGAGTTTAGGTCTAACTTTAGAAGGGCTTGAAGTGGCGCATTGCCAGTAGATTCGTGGGTGGTGCCTATCGTTACAAATTGGTAAGGGCGGCCTGCGTTTTTCGGGTTGAGAGTGGGGAACTCGCAACAGCGGGTTGTAATGACCTCGCGCTCAACGGTTTTAGCGCCCAGGTTGACCCGAAAGCGCCAGAATTGACCTTCGGGAAGCGTCGTGAAGTCAACGTCTCGAAAGTTTTGATCGGCGTCAACCGTCGGGAAGTTCTCGTAACAAATAGAGTCAATGACGAGGGTGTCACCGTCTTCGTAGGCATTGGCGTGATGGAAGACAAAACACGAGGCTGTCTCAAAGGTTTGCACCTTCCCTTCACCACGAGGCATCACCCAAACCCGCGTGGGCTGATCGGCTTTGAAGTCTATGCACTGACCTGCACCCCGAAACCCAAACACAAATGGGAAAGGATTGAGGGTGACGGGGTTTTGGAAAAAGATGTAGTAGTGAGGGGTAATAACAAAATCATGAATAAAGGCAAAACCTGGGATGCTGAAGGTTTTATCCTGAATTAGGGTGCCTTTGAGGTCTAGCTCATGCACCGTCACTTCAGTGGATAGACCCGTTTTAAGAGAGAAATTGACGAGAATGGGGTCTTGTCCGGCTTCGCCTGGGTCAATGCGTGGGTGGGCAGACCAAGCGTCATTAGGCTTGAGGATATCGCCAACGGTGCTGGTGCCGAGGGTTTCTAGGGTGGCAGGGTCTAGTGCGTGGGGCAGTCCGGCTTCCCAGAGGGCTAAGAGGCGATCGCCCCAATACACCACATTGGTATTGGCAATGTTCTTCACCTTCAGGTCAAACAGATTTGCTAGCCAGCCGCCGGGCTTTTGGGTACCAAACACCCCACGATACAAAATTTTGCCCGCTGCGGATTCAGCTAAAAAACCTTCGGTGCGGACGTAGCGATTGCGGAAGGTGGCCTTACCGTCTTTAAACGTAATGGCGCAGACCATGCCATCCCCATCAAAGGGATGCTGGAGGGGCGTACCGTTAATGTCTAATTTGCCTGGGCCATTGCGAAACAGCGTCCCCTCTAAATCAGCCGGAATTTCCCCTTCAATATTGTCGATGGCGTAGCTGTGTTCTGTGTTGAGGGATTCATAGCCACGTTGCCAGTCCGTAACG